>NZ_JAQREZ010000003.1:0-180809 GCF_028598715.1 Pseudoalteromonas sp. GABNS16E | reverse complement strand
TGGTTATGGACTTATAATAATGAACGCCCTAACATGGGCATAGGTGGGATAACACCCATACAAAAACTGGAAAAGTTAAACAACGAAAATTCTACAGATAACCTCCATTAAAAATGGGGAGATTACCAAGGCTTATCTTTATTACGTAACAAAGTACGTTCAGTTGTGCCCAGCGCTTTTGCTAAAGTACTCAGTTCCCATTGCATTAAGGTAGAAAAAGTACATAAGCCGGCTGTAGTTAAACCTTCTTTAACGATGGCTATTTCAGTCATAGGGTTTGAGTGTGTATTTAATTTACCAAGCGTGACGACATTGAGAAAGTCGTGCCTTGTACTTTTATTTTGTACCGTACTCATTAGTAACTCACTATAATTAATGACAACTACTTTTAGCGTGCGCAGCTAACCCGCAAAGCCCTGAGCAATATAATATAGCAATGTTATTAATTATATTCTGAATCACATACGGTTTTTGGGACACGAAATACCTATGTCGACCTTATACGCTATCAAAGCTGGAAAACATTACTAATTAGATAAAAGAACACTATCTGTTTCTATTTTTAAGTGCGTATAAACCAGTGACGAGAGTCACTACAGACATAGCTAAAACTAATAAAGTGGCTATTTGTATTGCGTTCATAAATTATCTCCTGATGAGTATATTTTAAACTTCATATTAAACTATAACTTTGAAAATTTTTAGTACAAATTTAATATGTACAGACTAAGGCTTTATCTAATGTTGTCGAGCAAACCGGTGTTCAGAATGAAGTAATCTCGCTGGATAGTATACATAATATTTTTCGTACATCATTTGCATCATTCTTTAGATCTATATTTGATAGAATTTTAACTCATGACGAGTGTCGAGCCTAACTGCGAAATACATTGTCTAAACTGTCAGTGATTAATTAATAGACAAAATTGAACCAGTTCATCTTTCTTAATGGGTGGCCTAATTAACTATGCCACTACAGATGGGTACGCTTAACAAAATCGTTGAACGTTGAACGGTGATTAACACTGCTCTTTTTTAGGCAAAGTCCACTTCACTATGGGAATTGCCCCAAGTTTGTACCTGTATCTGGCGGAAAATAGTGCTTCACTATGGGAGTTACCCCAAGTTTGTACCTGTATCTGGCGGCAAATAGTGCTTCACTATGGGAATTACCCCAAGTTTGTACCTGTATCTGGCGGCAAATAGTGCTTCACTATGGGAATTACCCCAAGTTTGTACCTGTATCTGGCGGCAGATAGTGCTTCACTATGAGAATTACCCCAAGTTTGTACCTGTATCTGGCGGCAAATAGTGCTTCACTATGGGAGTTGCCCCAAGTTTGTACCTGTATCTGGCGGCAAATAGTGCTTCACTATGGGAATTGCCCCAAGTTTATACCTGTATCTGGCGGCAAATAGTGCTTCAGTATGGGAATTACTATGGGAAATAATCAATACATATTTTGTGCCATAAACAATATTGATTACACAATCATGGTGAAACACCATGATTGGACCCTGTGCTGTCAGTATTAATAAAGCTAGCAAACCTCAGGTTTTTGTTATTTGGACCGGCTCCAACATAGAAAGTAGTTTTGAAGTCAATAGGGGCTGGTGTTATCCCAAAACTTTTAAATACATCTTTATATTTATCATAATGTCCTATCCAAGCTCTATAAAGAAATTGTCGGTTGCACTTCCATGGTTTAGCACCCATTGCCTTATGCAGATTAGACTTCCAAATTATTTCTACATGTTCAGATACTGATATTTTATTAGAGTTTTTTTGTCTAGATTTGACCGAACTATTAATTTTATTTTTTTGCCATCGAGCTTTTGAATTTTTCCATATTACCGAAAAGTTTGGATAGTTATTTTTTAAGAATTTATATTCTGCATACTTATTGTTTCTAAAATTAGATCTACCACACATATCATCAATTAGTTTGTGCACTTCATCAGGTGTTAATGCTAACAAATACGCGAGATTATTTTTTTTAAATTTGCATATAGATGTAAAATTAGGTGCTATATGGTTAGGATAAAGGTTATATATTAATGTTTTAATGTCTTCATAGAAAGCTTTGTCAGAGTTATCACCATTAACCAACTCCACGTTGATACTATTTTCCTGATATTCGTTATTTTTAATTTTAGTGCGTTTTGAATATGCTGCCCGTTTAGATGTGCTGGAGCAAGCTCGGCTATCGTGAGGATCACACATAAGTATTTCAATATAAATGTCAAAGTCACAGAGCCTAAAATCAGCCTCTCGCTGAATAGCTTCGAATGAAGGGTGAGCTTCAAATGGAATTTTGCTGAGGTATAAATAGTTACCAAATATAACTTCTTTTAAGGATGAATAAATAATATTATTGTCTAAGCCAATATATCGTCGGTTATTAGTAAATACAGCCCAGTATAAATTAACCACAGACCATGCACTAAATATCTCATCGGTTTTTCCTATCATTAAAGAACAGAACTGTTCATTAATTTTGCAAATATCTTTCTTTGAAATATGTATATTTTCTAAGTGTATTCTTAACTGGCATTCATTTGCCGCAATTTCACCCTGAGTAGAATATTTTTTACACGTTTGCTCAATTAATTCGCCAATATTTGTGTCTTGGTATTTTAGTGCTTGCTTTTTATTTAGCCTCGTTATCCAGCCCTTTTCCAAGGCTTCTTTTGACTTCGCGTCAGCTGCTGGTTGTAACGAACCATAAATACGGCTACCACGATTTTGAGCTTGTTTTAACAATAATAGTGGGTTGGCTTTTTGGATAAGCCGACCTCGATTTAACCACCCTTCCTTAGTTTTGTATTTCTCATATAACGCCTTTGTATCTAACGACTCAATTAAAGCGAGCGTCGGTTCAACAATCTCATATCTGCTGGGTAGCCTTTTTGTCATGTATTCCACCTTCTATATAAAGAATATTCAAGTAATGAATTAAGTCTAGTAGCTAAAACGACTACTAACATGAGAGGCGCGAATATTAGATGAACAAGTTGTGCAAAGCGTTAGCCCTCCAAATTCAATACAGCGAGATAGGATAGACGAAGCTAGTACTAATGCTGTGATACAGAATGGGGGGAAGGTAGCAAAAAGTGCATTTTTACACATTTTTATCTCAGCCTTTTGCGAGGTGGAAGTGTCTCAAACAGCCAAATTCAGACGTTTTTATGTCTCATATGCAAAGCTAAATATGGCGGAAAATCTTACTGTATAAGGGCTGTCGGGGAGGGGAGTGTTTTCTTCTAATAGCGGGAACTATCGGATCCGTTTGGAAGCGAGGAAAGTGTCTGATATTCATTAATATGTAAAATTGCCAGCCTTAAATGGGCTGGCAACAAAAATGGAATTAATAATCAATTTAGAATAATTATTTTAATTTAAAAGACGAATTTTCTTTAGTAAATAAATACATAGTGTTGTCATGAATTACATATGGTGCTGGAACAGTGTATTTAATACCGCTTCCCCATACACCATAAGACTTTGGTACAAGGGCAAAGCCGGCGGTCTTAACTGCAATACTATCATATCCCTCATAACCATTTAGAATTGTCATGGTTACAACATCTTTATCTTCACCTTTATAATTGACTTTACCTGTAACCTCTATCTTTACAGCAGATGAGCACGAACCGTTAAATAACTCAGGGTCGTAATCTATAAATAAAGGGTGTGGTTCAGGCGACGTATAGTTGGCATGCACTCTTTCTGAGTGGCACAATTCCCCACCTTTGTAAAAATACATGAAATTATTCGTAAGATGTGAGCTTCTACTTCTGGCTATACCAACGTACTGAGTCCCCTCTATATTATTGAAGGTTTCAGTTAGTCCTTTTTCGACAAGTTTTAAAGCATCAGCATCAACGGTTTTCTCATTTACATCACCTAAAAACACAAGCATAGGCTTCCAGTTAAAGGCTCTATCGGCCTGTGATTGAGCACCCATACTACCCGCTAAATCAACTAAGCCACCAGTTAAAAAAGACATAGCGTATTCAGCGCCTACTAAGCCACTATTAGCTTTGAATTGTGCATCTTCTGGTAGCTCTACATCTGATAACCCCGCTGTTTTACGTGTCATTTGAGCTACATTTAACGCAAAGCTCGCGTTATCATCAAATTGATAAACCTCGTTTGACTCTTGTGTAATAACTGGAGGCTGGGTAGACATACAGGCCGTAAGAGAAAGTACCGATAATGCCAAAAAAGAGTTTTTAATTGATTTCATAGTTGTGTACCGCTTTTATGTGTTTTTCAAAAGTGAATGTATTTAAATATATTCTTAAAACTAGGCTACTCATTTATGAGTTGAGTTACCAAGTTTCATGTATTCGCCATACTTCTTCGGCAGTCATAGTCTCATCAGCATTTCTTTTCTTACACACATCAGAGAAAAGTAGCTTTATGTTGAAGTCAGCCAGATCTTTGGTGCCCGAAAGGACATAGCACGCTGCCTTAATGTCGCTCGATTTTTGGGTAATGTTTTTTAACTGTGGCAATACCTTTTAATGCAGTGCTATGTAATACAAGCTCATTCACTGACTCTTCTAGATTTGTATAAGGATGATATCACCTTTAAAAAACGAGCATTTAAAGATTAGTCATCGCGCTACCTAGTAAATAAGAGTTTTACCGACGGTGTAACGGCGAGACTAATTTCCATGCCTACGCTTTTCATGCTTCTAATGTTAACTTTTCTTTGCAAGTCAGCGCTCATTTTTATCGCGCGAACTAACATTGCCACGACAGGTTTTTCTTTAACTTTTTCTTCTAGTTCTTCCATTGATAGCGTCGTTTCACTGTTCATTTTAATAATTACATTCACTTTTGGTGATACACCGACTTCCATTTCAAGGTCTTCGATAATGTATCCTGCGTTCTCCAAATAGGGTATGGATGAATTTATTTGTACTACTGACTCTTGTAATTTTACCATGCCGATTGTTTGTGCTCTTTTTAGTTGCTCAAAGGCTACTTTTTGTGCTTTTTGTGTAAAAGCGTTCGAGTTAATAAAGCTAGGCGTTTGCTCTTCAACGACATACGCACCTGACACTAGATCATGAAACCCTCGACGCTTAGAGTTGAAGAAGATGCTTATCGCTGATATGAAGAAAAAAGCTAAGCCTACTAAGAAGGAAACGGATCTGATGAAGGCGTTAAGTAAGCTTGGTGGGGCTGAGTGCTCATCTACGACTTTTATTTTTAACAACCTTGCACCAACTGTTTGTCCGCCCGAAACACTACTTGTCATTAGCGTGAAATAAATAAGGCTGAATACGAATCCAAGGTATTTTAGGCTTTCAATTGAGGGTGAGAATAAGGTCATTATTAAATACGTAATGACGAACGTAAATAGCATGGTGATCAGCTGATCAATACACACGGCTGCAATGCGTTTCCATGGTTTAGCTATTAGCAAGGTGTCTACGTTGGCGGTATCATTTTCCAGGGTGGCTTCTTGAGCAGCAGCGGAGGCTGGAGCTGCCCCTATTGTCGAGATGTCTTCAACCACAGCAACGGTTTCAATTTCTTCTTCTGTAGCTAAGTCATCTACTTCTTCAATTTTTTCAAGATCAAAAAGATCGTCATTATTATGTTTAAATTGAAGCTCAACTTTACCCCCAAACTTGATAATAGCGAGCTCAATTTTATTGGCTTTTTCTTCGTCTAGATCAGTAAATAGAAGGAGTTCATCTTGCTTTAAATAGTTGATTAGATCAGCTTTAGATGCGCCAGGAAAACAGCGCTTAAGAATGCCTGCAAGGCTAGCGATATTATTTTTATGACTGATCCCTTTGTAGATAACATCACATTTCATCATGTTTTTATATCCCTATAATATTTAGTTTGTAATCGAATTCTATTTGTTTAATATCAGAGTGAGCCATGGCTCGTTGATTAACAAAGCAACGGCCAATTTTCTTCTATATGGCGATTATATGGGTACATCTTGGATAGGGATATTGGGAAATGACTATGCTTTACTTCCATGCTAACTCATCATCCAATTTGATAAGTACTACAACCGACTAGCGGAAAAATAGTATACATTGTTATCGCTGATTTCAAATGAAATCTATAGTCTATTCACGGATAATGATTTGAAAAAAGATAAGGTGGGTACTCTTAATAACTTGTAAGCTTAGATTCTAAGTATTGAAATAAAAAAAGATGGGATAAAATAAAAGCTGCTCATAGGGTTTTGAGCAGTAAAAAAGTAAGTTTTGGTGTCGCATCAGTTTCGAATTGGTCACTCTCCACTGATGCGTCATTTTCTTCTATGATATCAAGATGAACAAAGCGCCCCTCTTCTATGAGCGATTCCCGTGTTCTGTAAAAAATGTTCATATTTTACAGAGGTTACCCATAATATGGTGAAGCGAAATCATCTGTCCTACAAAGGATAATTTGGCTATCTAAAAGCGGCGCACGCCATATCTGGCCTTACACTGGGCCTATTTAGTATCGTTAGATCTAAAGTCGTTAATGACTCTACTAAGCACAGTGTATTTTAAAAGAAACATTTAGCCGGGTACTATAAATGCTGAAGAAAACCTGTTAAATGCATCAACTTTTTAGACCTTCTTTTCAAAATTACAGCTTTAGAAAGCTATAAATCAAGATGGGAATATAGATCATACATGAGGCGTTTACTGGGGGTGGGGTAGCTTGTATTTTATATAGATAATAGCGGCCTTTAGACGCATCTCTCTCCACGAAGGGAATACGGTATTTTGACGAATAAAGCCATCCCACTCACTGCTTGCATATAAATCGCTTTCCACCTCGTACTTTTCGATTAAGCCGCTAGCAGCCTTTAAGCATTGTAATGTTGTAAAATAAGAGTGCGATTTTATAAAATCGCGAGGCATTAAAAAGTCTAGGGGGGTTTTATGCTCTGCTGTTCTAGCGTGAACATCCTTGATTAGTGTATTCAATAAATTAAAATCATTTGTCAAAACAGCATGCTCTCCTTGCAATTTTAGATATAAAGTAAATACCTGACTGCCTTTATAGAGCAGTCTTTCCTTTGAGGATTATTATACACAATACTGCGTTTTATCAAACTAGCTAAGTCGGTTTTTCTCGGCGCGTACACTCCGATTAACCAGTAAAGCACAAGGTAATTAATTGACTATTTATGAGAAAGCGAGTGCGTTTAGACACTAATGCCGCAATTAATAGCTAGAGATGACGTATTGGATTGCAGCGCAAAGCTACGTATGATTGCGAGCTAAAAGCGTCCTCTGCGATATTGCTTTTTAAGTGCGTATAAACCAATAATAAGGGTAGCTAAAGTACTAGCCAGAACAAATAAAGTCGCTATTTGTACTATGCTTATTCATTGTCCTTGTTACATATCTTTATGCGGCAAACCAAGCCAATATATAGATGATTTAGAATATGTGAAATTGTGGCCCGTATCAATGTTTAGCATTGGATTTTCTTAGCGTATTCAACATACCGTTATACTTAGTTTGTTAGGTAGCTTAATGTTCTTTTAATACAGAGGAAGCGCTCATACCATATTATCCGAGCAGACATAGAGTAACTAACATGCGCACCTTTTTCAGTCGCTTTGGTGGTGATGAAAACGTGTAAACAGATAGCTCCCTAGCGCAGTTTTTGACATTCTCTATTTCATTCAGCCACTATCTACCTACTAACTGCTAGTTTAAAGGCACTTAATCACTTATAAAGGACTACCTATGAAAGCTGTAATTCCTGTTGCAGGGCTTGGCACACGTATGCTGCCTATGACCAAAGCAATTCCAAAAGAGATGCTCCCCATTGCAGATAAACCGCTTATTCAATACATTGTTGCTGAATGTATCGCCGCGGGTATTAAAGAGATTGTACTGGTCACGCATAGCTCTAAAAATGCAATTGAAAATCACTTTGATACAAGTTATGAGCTTGAAGCCACGCTTGAAAAGCGTGTTAAACGTGCCTTGCTTGAAGAAGTGCGCTCTATTTGCCCTGCTGATGTAACCATTATGAGTGTGCGCCAAGGTGAAGCAAAAGGCTTAGGGCATGCTATTTTATGTGCAAAGCCCATTGTGGGTGATGATGATTTTATTGTTTTATTGCCTGATGTAATACTAGATGCATATACGGCAGACCAAAAAACTGAAAATTTAGCAGCGATGTTAAAACGCTTTAGCGAGACACGTGCAAGCCAAATTATGCTAGAGCCTGTAGCGCAAGAAGATGTAAGTAAATATGGTATTGCTGATATCAATGGTGTGCAGCTTACTCCTGGCAATAGTGCCGCTATTAAAACCATGGTTGAAAAGCCGAATGCAGACAAAGCTCCCTCTAACCTAGCGGTGGTAGGGCGCTACGTACTGAGTAAAACTATTTGGCCACTCCTTGCTAAAACACCGGTTGGCGCAGGTGGCGAAATACAGTTAACTGATTCAATTGATGAGCTAATAAAACAAGAAACGGTGGAAGCCTTTCATATGAGTGGTCGCTCGCACGACTGTGGTGATAAGCTGGGTTATTTAAAAGCGATTGTTGAATACGGTATGCGTGATGAAAAGTTAGGGAGAAATTTTTCTGATTATATCAAGCAACTCACAAAACACGATAAATAAGCGCTAAATACACATTCACGCTTTTTGCGATAACACACCCGCGGGTACCGCTCGGGTGTGTTATAAAAGGGATATTTTTTAATTACGGTTTTGGTTGTTCGTTTTCCCTCCTCGCTCTGATAAAATAGTAAAAATATTTTTAAACATAAAGGAATACCATGAAAATTGCTGTGGTAGGGACGGGCTATGTAGGCCTTTCAAATGCAATGCTTTTAGCACAACACAATGAAGTGGTGGCATTAGACATTGATGAGCACAAAATTGCGCTTTTAAACGATAAGACATCACCGATTGTTGATATTGAAATTAGTGAATTTTTACTGCGTGATGATTTAAACTTCACAGCAACCACCGATAAAAAAGTGGCCTATGAAAATGCAGATTTTGTTATCATCGCCACTCCAACGGATTATGATGTAGAAACAAACTACTTTAATACGCGCTCGGTTGAAGCGGTTATTAAAGATGCTGTGGCACATAATCCTAATGCGGTTATGGTGATTAAGTCGACTATTCCGGTTGGCTTTACGGCTGATATTAAAAAGCAGCTTAAGGCTGACAACTTACTATTCTCACCTGAGTTTTTACGTGAAGGTAAAGCGCTGTACGACAATTTGCATCCGTCACGCATTGTTGTGGGTGAGCAAAGTGAGCGCGCCACTATTTTTGCTAATTTACTGAAGCAAGGTGCAATTAAACAAGACGTTGAAGTGCTATTCACTGACTCAACGGAAGCGGAAGCGATTAAGTTATTTTCTAACACCTACCTTGCTATGCGAGTTGCTTACTTTAATGAACTTGATAGCTACGCAGAAGCACACGGCTTGAACTCAAAGCAAATTATCCAAGGTGTAGGTTTAGACCCACGTATAGGCAATCATTATAACAACCCGTCGTTTGGTTACGGTGGTTACTGTTTACCAAAAGACACCAAACAGTTACGCGCGAATTATCAAGATGTGCCAAATAATATTATAGGTGCGATTGTCGATGCTAATACTACACGTAAAGACTTTATTGCAGACTCAATCATAAAGCGCAGCCCTAATATCGTGGGCGTTTATCGCTTAGTAATGAAAACAGGCTCTGATAACTTTAGAGCCTCTGCTATACAAGGCATAATGAAGCGTATAAAAGCCAAAGGTATTGAAGTGGTTGTGTATGAGCCGGTGCTTGAAGAAGAGGAATTTTATCACTCACGGGTAATTAAAGACTTAAACGAGTTTAAGCAACTCGCTGATGTGGTTGTGTCAAACCGTATGGTGAAAGAGTTGAGTGATATAGCAGATAGAGTGTATACGCGCGATTTATTTGGTAGTGATTAAAAAGTAGCACTATCAGGGTTTTAAATTATTCTATTTAGATGAAAGACTCCCTCGGTACGAAGCGCACCTAAAGAGCTGTTAAACTGCTCTTTAGGTGGAGTGAATCAATTGCTTTAAAAGTTAGCAAACACACTCAAGCGGGCAAATGTTTCGCCATAAACATCTTTACCTTGGTAAAGCTCTGCTCCCAAACTTTGTGCGCCCATGATTGGTTTTGCCAGTTTACGAGTATAGGCTGTTTGTAGTTCGTAGCCAGTTTTATAACCATCGTTTTTGTTTTCAAGCGAACGAATAGTCGTATTGAGTGTTTCTATTGGGCTTAACTGCCAATGCCAGTTGACGCTCATTGATTTAGCTGCTGTGTAATCAGTATAGTCGTGCTCATCACCTGCCCAGTGCCCAATGACATTCCCCGAGTTTCGGTTTCCATCAAGGTACAAGTGGTTACCATACCAACTCGGCTGCCAATTGCTGTGCTCAAATCGTAAGCTGTGGTCATTACTAATAAACGGTAGGTAGAGCCCAAAACTGTACGCGTTATTTCGGGTTCCGCCTAGTGTGTCTTCTAGGGCAATTTCACCATATAATTCAAATGGCACTGAGTAGAGGCTATTATTGTATTCAAAGCTAATTGCCCCAAGCTGATCGCCCAGCTCATATTCATCTCCTAGCTCATCTGCATCTGCAGTTGTTATGTTGTCTTTACTACCAGGGGTAAAAAAGCCTTCTGCAAAATCTTTAAGGGTGACAGTACGTGGCCCCCCTCCAAATTGCATTAAGCGGCTTAAACCAATAGTTAAATTATCGGTAGCAGCAAAGCTTGTATGAAGACCAAATAAGTAGGGTTTACCCGGCTCATAAACTCTTTCTACGCCTGTCTGCTGACCTTCTTTTAAAATCCCACGTTGCTCTGTCATTTGGCTGATAAACATATCATATCTAATGTTAAAGCTAGTGATAGGCTCTACGTTACTTATTGTTATAGAGGGCGTTGTTTTAGCTTGTGTGCTTAATAGCATGGCGCTGTCTTCAAAGGGAGAGTACCAATGTTCACGGTAGCCAATATCTAGTTGGGCGTATTTATAACCTAGGTAAACAAAGCTTTGTGTTGGCAGTATTTCGTCTTCATTGGCTATGCCAGCCACACTTACACCAAAATAACGACCGAAGTTGGCATATGCACTGCCTTCGACAATTAAGTTTGTTTTTGTGGTTTGCCCGCGTTGGTTTGGTAATGTTTTATCTTTTGTACCTGCGGCAATAGTTACTTTTGCAAAAGCCCCTGCATCGCTTTGTACATACGGACTTAGCTGATAAGAAAGCGTTTGATATAGTGCAGGGTATGTATGTCGGATAGTTTGTAATACATTGTAAATATCATGCGCTTTATAGGGTTTGCTTATTATATGTGTGTTTTTACTTACAGCTAAAAGACGTTGTATTTGATGTTCAAGTACAGGCGCTTGGTTTAATGGTAAGTAAGGAGAGACACCGCCTTTAGCCACTGCACTTGTACTCATTGCCATCCCGACAAGCAGTGATATTTTTTTCAGCATAATTATTCCGTTAGCAAAAAATTGTTTAAGTAAAAAACGTTAATGCGAGGTTAGCAATAATCACATAAGTAATAAAGCGAAAAGCACGCATGCCCAGCAAGATAATTTCAGTGGGAAGTCCACCCGTAATGGCAAAATATGAAGGCAGCTTTATGAAGCCTATGGCTATTTTTCTTGCATAAAGTTGGTTTTTTGTTAACCTACTGGCCTTCCTTTTTTAGCTTGTTGAGGTGTATATGGCGTTGTTATCTCGTGCGATATTGGCGTTGTGTTTTGCTTTTTCAAGTTCGAGTGTACTCGCTCAAACTCAATGTGATGTTGAGTTGAGTCATGGTTTAATCATTACCGACGATGTTATTCGTATTCTAGATAAAGGCCAAACCCGTGTACAAATTAATAACAATAATCAGCTTTTTATACGGGGTTATTGGGTCGATTTAAGTACTGAAGAAAGTAAAGTGCTTGAGCAATTTAGCAATGGTATTCGCCATACGGTGCCAGAGCTTGTAAATTTGGCGACCGATGGCGTTAATTTAGGTTTAAGCGCGATTGAACATGTGGTTGAGGGAATGTCTGACAAAGAGCCTGAGGTATTAAAAACCCAGCTCCAGTACGTAGAGCGCGCGCTGATGGACAAGTTTAAGCGCGGTGATGATTTCTTTTTTATCGCGCCACAGTCGCTCTCGCAAATAGATGATTTTTTCACTAAAGAAATTAGCCAGCAAATACACTCTGCCGTACATGGCTCCTTAGGAGCTATTTTAATGTCGCTTGGTGATGCGTTTAAATCACGCGAAGGTAATATTGAAGATCGCATTAACGACATGGGCCAACGTATGGATATTATCTCTAAAGAAATAGATAAATCCCTGCAAAAAAAGGCTCAGCAACTTGAGCTTAAAGCCTCTGAATATTGCGAATGTTTAAACGCACTCGATGTGACCGAATCGCGCCTGCAAGCGATTGTTCCAGGCATGGCTGATTTTGATTTAGTGCAGATAAAATCGTAACTGAAAAAAACACCGCATTGAATTATTAATACGGTGTTTTTATGGTGTTGCAGCTTTGACTGCTTAAGCAGCTCAGTGCTAATCTAGGTTAGCTAAAACTTGCTCGCCAAACCACTCGGTGATCAAGCGCTTTTCATAAAAAAATGGCTCATCGCGGCCCATTTTAATTTTATCCATAAAACCCATATCTTTAAGCTCTACGTCGTCGCTTTCACTAACTATACTGCCTTTATCATCGCTTAGTGAGTAAGTGAGCTTAATACGCGGAAAATAAATAGGTTTTACTACGCGTATTTCATCCATACCCCCATAGCGTACATCGCCCGCTAAATCTATATCAGTTATTTCTAGATTTAGCTTATAGCCTTTTGGCAACTGCTCGGCAAGTTTGGAAAAATGTTTTTCGAACTGAGTCGCAATTTGCTTGTGGTACGACGCTTTGACTTGGTTAGAGGCGCGCACATCGCGGTAGTCTTTAAAATCTTGCCACTTAACTACAGACTCTCCAGCGTGTGCAAATGCAGGTAATGTAATACACATTGCCATAGCGATTGTTTTAACTGAGTTCATAACATTCTCCAAAGGGGCAGTGCTAATTATTTAGACTTAGCCCAGTAATAGACCATACAAGTTTAACACTAGTTTATTAACCATCACTTAATTAACCTGAACCTTTGTTAAGAGACTTACGAAAATATTTAATTATAGTGATATTTAAATTTATTTATCTAGCCAGAGATTCTCAATGAAAACATGGCGAATTCACGGGGCAATAGCTCGCCTATTGCAATTAAATTAAATGCAATAGGCGCTGAAAATAGCTGCTAGAGATCGGTTTATTGCCCACGGTTTAGGTTAATTATATTTACCCATTTTAATATGCTTTTAAAATAAAGCATGTAAATAGTACAAATATATGATGAAATTAACTTAATTGAAAAAGGTATCCACGGAGCATTCATGGCAATTTTAGTAACAGGCGGCGCAGGCTACATAGGCTCACACACCGTTTTAGAACTTTTACAGCAAGGCAGCGAAGTTGTTGTTGTTGATAATTTAAGTAACGCATCAAAAGAGTCGCTTGCACGCGTAAACCAAATCACAGGTAAAGATATTACGTTTTACCAAGGCGATATTCTCGATAAAGTGTTTTTAGACGCCATCTTTGCAAAACATACCATAGAGAGCGTTATTCACTTTGCGGGTTTAAAGTCGGTTGGTGAGTCGGTCGCTAAACCTGTTGAGTACTATCAAACAAACGTACAAGGTACGCTAACACTTGTAGATGCTATGCGTGATGCGGGTGTCTTTAAACTCGTATTTAGCTCATCAGCCACAGTTTACGGCGACCCTGCAAGTTTACCGATTAAAGAAGACTTCCCGGTAGGTGGCACAACTAATCCATATGGCACATCAAAATTAATGGTTGAGATGATGCTGCAAGATATTGCTAAATCAGACGAGCGTTTTGCATTTGCTATTTTGCGTTACTTTAACCCTGTTGGCGCACATGAGTCGGGCTTAATTGGCGAAGATCCTAATGGTATTCCTAATAACTTACTGCCATTTATTGCTCAAGTTGCGGTAGGTAAATTAAAGCAGCTTGCTGTATTTGGCGATGACTACGACACCGTTGATGGCACAGGCGTACGTGACTATATTCACGTAGTTGATTTAGCGATAGGGCATTTAAAAGCGCTTGAAAAAATTGCTAACAACACCGGCGCACTCGTGTATAACCTTGGCACAGGTAATGGTTACTCTGTCCTGCAAATGGTTAATGCCTTTATAAAAGCCAGCGGTCAAGACGTTCCTTACCAAGTATCGCCTCGACGACCTGGTGATATAGCGGCCTGTTACGCTGCTCCGGAAAAAGCCCTCAATGAACTTGGTTGGGAAGCGGTGCGTGGGATAGATGCCATGATGGAAGATACTTGGCGTTGGCAGTCAAATAATCCAAATGGTTATAAGAGTTAAGTTATTATCGTTGTAGAGAGCTACTCTACGGTTAAAAATCTAAAGAAGAGTCTGAAGTACTGCGCTTCAGGCTCTTTTTAGGTATGCTGCCCCATAAAAAATTATAGCTAAAAATGATGGGGGTACTAGTGTTTAAACGTCGCTAAAAGGGTTAATAAGCTTTGCAGTTTAACAACAGCTTTTTTAAGCTTTTCTTCGTTAAGGCCTTCACTGCTTAAGCTTTCTACATCGGCTGCTACATCAAGTACGTATGGCTTAAAGCGTTTAGCTTCAAAACTAAATCCGGCATCAGCTGGGAACAAGGCTTTAAATTTACCGTGGCCTTGTTGCTGTAGTTCATCTAGTTTTTTGTCGGCATCAAGTGCTTGGCGATAAACAATTTTTAAGTTAGCGTTGAGTTGTTCAATTATAGAATCCATGGTTTTCCTAAAGCTTTGTACTGCATTGCCGATATAGTACTTGGATTACATTTAAATGTCAGGTTGATTAAGGCTTATAACGATGAATATATCAGGTGGAAATCTACCCGCTATGTCTAGCTCTGGCCAAGGTGGTGAAGTATATACCGCTGCTTTGTCTAAAAAGCAGCAATTAGCAGATGGCGCAGCAGCACTTGCACTAATTGAAGGTGCTGCCCAGCCAACAAGTGCGCAATCACCGGCTCAGTCGGTCACTGCAACACTGGGTAACAATGTAAATATATACGTTTAAACTAGGGCGTGTTGAACTTTTCGGATTGAAATTTGTTCAATCTAGGGGCGATTAAATCGCGGCGCGAGGTTTGTAACCTAGTGGGCTAAGTAAAAACCGAGTAAAGCTTCCGCGTCCTGCTCACGCCCCTTACCTACATCCATGTAGGCAACAAAGAGTTCATCGCCCCTAGGAAGAACCCGAAGGGCAGCGCATGTTTGGCATTTATGCTGCGTTATCGCCTATTTATGGGGAATAACCACACTACACAGGCTCAGCCTTGCCTAAAAGCCAAACATACTGCTGCAAATTCAACCATCAAAGGTTAACACGCCCTAACTTAAGGTCGATAGGTGTTTTGCTTTTTTGACCGCCTATTTCTCTTACTAATTTAGGCACTAAAAATCCAGGCAGGGCTTTTAATAGTTCTGCCATTATTTCTATTGCTTGCTCTTCGTTAATATCAAAGTGGCTTGCGCCTTCAACCTTATCTAGCAAATATAAATAGTAAGGCAGTACGTCTGCATCAAATAACGCCTCACTTAAATTTATTTGTGCCTCAACGGTGTCGTTCACCTCTTTTAAAATAACTGCCTGGTTTAATAACGTTACGCCTGCTTGCTTTAGCTTTTGCATGGCGGCTTTAAACTCGTCGTCTATTTCGTTGGCATGATTTATATGGTTAATAAATATAATTTTTAGCGGTGATTGCTTTAGCCTCTCGCACAGCTCATCGGTAATACGCGCAGGTATAACAACAGGCAAACGGCTGTGTATTCGCATGCGTTTAATTTGAGGTAACTGTTCAAGCTCATCTAAAAACCAGCTAATGGCATCGTCTTTGGCCATAAGTGGGTCGCCACCACTTAAAATCACTTCGTTTATGTTGGCATCTGATTTTATATAGCTCAGCGCATCAAGCAGGCTTTTTTTATTAAGCTGGTTTTCTTGATACGGGAAGTGGCGTCTAAAGCAGTAACGGCAATTTACTGCACAGCCAGTTTTAAACATAATTAAAACACGGGATTTATATTTATGTAAAAGCCCAGGCTGTTCGTTGTCTTGCTCTAGTAAAGGGTCTTTATTAAAACCTGTTTTGGTTAAAAACTCTTGATGGCGTGGCATAACTTGTAGCAATAAGGGGTCGTTTGCATCGCCCTTGCGTATTTTTTTTATAAAAGGGACTGGCACGCGTACCGGAAATAAACTGCGGGCTTTTAGGTCGTTTTCATGGGCTTGGCTCGATAAACCGACCATTTCAAGCAAGGTTTTTGGGCAGGTAACTACATTTGCTAATTCTTTTTGCCAGTTTTTATGCAAATTTGCTTCATTTCTTTGTATCATTGGCACGTAGATTACTCGAAAAAAATTAAATAGAGGAAACGATGGCGAATTATAGCACCAACGAGTTCAAGGGCGGCCTAAAAATTATGATGGACGGCGAACCTTGCAGTATTTTAGAAAATGAAATGGTAAAACCTGGTAAAGGCCAAGCGTTTAACCGTGTTCGTATCCGCAAACTTATCTCTGGTAAGGTGCTTGAAAAAACCTTTAAATCGGGTGAATCAGTTGAAGGCGCCGATGTAATGGATACCGACTTAGCGTACCTATACACAGACGGTGAGTTTTGGCATTTCATGAACAACGAAACATTTGAACAAATTGCCGCTGACGAAAAAGCACTTGGCGATGCCGTTAAATGGTTAGTTGAAAACGATGTATGTACTATTACATTATGGAACGGTAGCCCAATCGCGGTTACTCCACCTAACTTTGTTGAGCTTGAGATCACTGAAACTGATCCTGGCCTTAAAGGCGATACAGCGGGCACAGGCGGTAAACCTGCAACGCTTAGCACTGGTGCAGTAGTACGTGTTCCATTATTCGTACAAATTGGTGAAGTAATTAAAGTAGACACCCGTAGCGGTGAATATGTAGGCCGTGTTAAGTAAGCTTGAGTACGGTTTATAAAATCCCGGCTTAAGCTGGGATTTTTTTTGGAGAAAATATGTCAGCAACACCTTGGGCACCTAGTGCAAGTATAAACACCCTTAAGCAACGTGCAGCCATACTGAGAACCATTCGTGAGTTTTTTTATACGCGTAATGTAATGGAAGTAGAAACCCCGAGCTTAAGCAGTGCCAGTGTAACCGATGTGCATTTAGCAAGTTTTAATACACAGTTTGTAGGCCCAGGCCACGCTGGTGGCTTGCCGCTTTATTTACAAACATCGCCTGAATTTGCAATGAAGCGTTTGCTAGCAGCAGGCTCAGGGCCCATATTTCAGCTTTGTAAGGCATTTAGAAACGAAGAAGCGGGGCGCCATCATAACCCCGAATTTACCATGCTTGAGTGGTATCGCCCTGGGTTTGATGAGTTTGCATTAATGGATGAAATGGATGAGCTAATGCAGCTCATTTTAAATGTAGAGCCTGCAGAGCGTCTTACTTACCAACAAGCATTTGAGCAAGTGTTAGCGCTTGACCCATTAGCAGCTACGCTTAGGCAATTGCAAACACTTGCCTGCGATCACGGCTTTGCCGATATAGCCGAAAACGAAACCAATAAAGATACCTTACTGCAGCTGTTATTTTGTATGAAAGTAGAGCCAACTATTGGGCAAACTAAGCCGTGTTTTGTGTATCACTTTCCGGCATCGCAAGCGGCACTGGCACAGATTTGTGAGCATGATAACCGCGTAGCAGGGCGCTTTGAGCTTTATTATAAAAATATGGAATTAGCGAACGGCTTTAATGAGTTAACCAATGCGACAGAGCAGGCAAAACGCTTTGATGAAGATAACGCCTATCGCGCTGCCAATGGGTTAAACCACGTGCCTATGGATACCCGCTTAATCGCCGCACTTGAGCACGGCTTACCGCAATGCGCAGGCGTTGCTATGGGTATAGACAGGTTAGTTATGCTAGCCACCGCTAAAGATACAATAAAAGAAGTCATCGCGTTTGATGTAGATAGGGCGTGATGCATGGCCTATAGGCGCCATGCTTACTGGCGCGTTGATATAAAATCTGTACGCTTTTTCTTTTTGCGTGAGCAAGCTTCACGCCTACCAATAAAAAAGCACCGCAATTGTTACAAATGCGGTGCTTAATAATGTATGTTTGATTGCTGAGTATACAGCTTATAGCTTGGCAAACACGTCTTGTAGTGGTGGCACTACTTGCTTTTTACGGCTTAATACGCCATCTAGCCATACTTTATCTTCGCTCGGCTTTTCACCGTAAGCTTGCTCTACAAGGTTTGCATCATCTGAAGCGATCAGCATTTGTGAGCCTTCTTTCATGATGTCGGTAAGCAGTAAAAATACTGAGTGGCGGTTGCCTTCAATTTTTAGCTTAGCAATATCGGCTTCTAAGTCTGCTTTAATTTCGTCAAACACTGCAAGGTCAATAACCTCTAGCTGGCCAATGCCCACTAGGTGACCGTTCATGTTGAAGTCTTTAAAGTCACGCATTACTAAGTCACGCACAGGGGTGTCTTCAACAGCTGACTTAACACGGAACATGTCCATGCCTAGTTCTTTAAAGTCTTCAATGCCGGCAATTTCTGCTAGTGCTTCTACACATTTAATATCAGCCGTTGTACAGGTCGGCGATTTAAAAATAACGGTATCGCTTAAAATTGCACATAGCATGATGCCAGCAATATCTTTAGGGATTTCTACGTTGTAGAAGTCATACATCATTTTAATAATGGTGTTTGAACAGCCTACCGGACGGATCCAACACTCAAGCGGTGTAGATGACGTTAAATCGCCTAGTTTATGGTGATCGACTACGCCAACAACACGTGCTTGGTCGATATCATCAGGTGCTTGTGTTTTTTCTGTGTGGTCAACAATATATACATCTTCGCCAGCGTAGCTTAATTTAAGCTCAGGTGCTTCGAAGCCAAATTTATCTAGGATAAATTGAGTTTCTGGTGACACTTCACCAAGGCGTGTTGGAATTGCTGGCTCATCGATTTGGTTTTTTAAATAAGCAAGTGCAATTGCACCACAAATAGAATCTGAATCTGGGATTTTATGGCCCACTACATACATAGACATTGACGGAACTCCTTTAAATTTGCCGATATTCTACCAAAGTCTGTGGCCTTTAACATATAGACAGTGCAATTAAGTTTTAGTTACACTTTAAAATCTTGAATTTACTGGGTGTATAAATATGCGACTGGGCCGCAAAGGTTGGAACAACGTTATTATTTTTTCGATGTTGATTATGATCTTCTTTTTAAATGGCTGGCATAAGCAGTTTTTAGGGGGCGAAGACGAGCCTACATTACAACCGGTACTGCCATTGCAAAGTTTTGTGTTAACACTGAGCTTTGTTGATCAGAAAATTGAACGTATTGGTACAAGTTGGCGTACAACCGCATTAAAAGAAAATACGCCCGTGAGGTGGGATGCATCACAGCAGCAATTAGCTGAGCTAATTAACCATTGGCAAACGGCTGCGTTGATGCAGGTAAATGAGTCTGTTGTATTTAATCCAAACTCACCATTGTATGTGGCCACCTTTGAGTTGGCTGGTGAGCGCTTACCTTGGGTTTATTTACTTTACAAAGGTAACGGTAGGTATTATTTGTTGGAAAAAAATAGCCAGCGCGTGATGGGGCTTGATTTAGCGACTGCAAAGCAGTTATTTCCAAGTGTTGATTTTTCAAAAAGTGAGTTGCATTAATGCCTGAATTACCAGAGGTAGAAGTAAGTAGACTGGGGATCACCCCGCATGTAGAAAACCAGGTAGTTACGAAGGTAAATATTTATAATGCCAGCATGCGATGGCCTGTGCCCGATGATGTTTATCAGTTAGAGGGGTTGAGGGTAGAGGGAATTGAGCGCCGTGCAAAGTATCTATTACTGCACTGCGAATTAGGGAGTGCTATTTTACATTTGGGAATGTCGGGTAATTTGCGCGTTGTGGATAAACGCGAGCCGCTTAAAAAGCATGATCATGTTGAGTTTGTTCTTAGTAATGACAAGGCGCTGCGATTAAATGACCCACGCCGGTTTGGTTGCTGTTTATGGCAAGCACCGGGGGATGTTCATAAGTTACTCTCAAAACTTGGCCCTGAGCCGCTTACGGATGATTTTTTTGCAAAGCGTGTATACGAGCAATCGCGAAATAAAAAAGTCCCCGTGAAGCAATTTATTATGGATAACGCGGTAGTGGTGGGCGTAGGTAATATTTATGCCAATGAGTCGTTATTTAAGGCGGGAATACACCCAAAACGCGAAGCAGGCAAAGTATCGTTAAAGCGATATCAAACCCTGATCCCTATTATTAAAGACACTCTAGCAGCGGCAATAACACAAGGCGGTACAACCCTTAAAGACTTTGCCCAAAGTGATGGCAAACCAGGTTATTTTGCACAGCAGTTGTTAGTGTACGGGCGAAAAGGAGAGGCGTGCGTAACGTGTAAAACGCCACTTGAAGAAATTAGGCTAGGGCAGCGCAGTACGGTGTTTTGTAAGCACTGCCAAAAATAGCCGTGTTATAGCTCAAACGGTGCCACACCGACGGCTTTCATTTTATAGCCCACTTGGGCTATTTCACCAGACCAGGTTTCGGTACTGATAACGCCGGTAACAACAATCGCATCATACAGGCTCTCAATGGGTACGCCGCCTTTTACTGTTACATGAACGATTTGATTTGGCGGCGGGGGCGGTACGTGAATACACGCGCCAAAGTATGGCACAAGCAAAAACTCTGTAATGACTTCACTGTCGCCCTCAAGTGGGACAACAAACCCCGGTAAGCTCACTGATTGGCCATTTAATGCTTCAACCACAGGTGCATCTAGCTCTGGCTGCACCCAGTTTTGTTCACTGCCTTCGTGGTTAGCTTGTGCTTGGATATCTATTTGTACATGCCCTTTTGGGATTAAGTCTTCCCAAAAAATTTCTTTCGGCGGGTTTGCACTACTGACAAAGCTAATAAGTAGGCAGCTTGCTAGCGTGCAGTAATAAAGCGCGGATTTAAAAAGTATCATGAAATTCCTAAAGTTAAGTTTTTATACTCATACCATCGCTAAGCGAATAAAAGTAAGCGCGGGTAGCTGGTATTAAGCCAATTATAAACCCAGCGGCCATAATAACGCCTATTAAAGTGAGTTCATAGTAAGAGAGCATGGCAATATTAACGCTTATGCCTGCATGGCTTTGCAAATAGCTGCTACTGATAAGCATAACGCCATAATACAAACCACAGCCAACTAGGCAGCCTAATAATGTTGTAAATAACGATTCCATGCTTATTAGTGTAAATAGCTGCCATGGCCGTGCGCCTACTGAGCGCAATATAGCAAGCTCTCTTCGGCGTTGATTTAAATTGGCCAGTAGTGTGGTCAACATGCCCAATAAACTGACTAATATAACAACGCCTGAAAACAGTAAGAGTACTTTTTCGACAATGGCGAGCATTTGCCACAGCTCTTTTAAGGTCACTGTGGGCATAATGGCCAGAAGTGGCTCTTTTTTGTATTGGTTGATATTACGCCTAATTTGCAATGTGTATAAAGGCGAGTCGAATCCCATTAAAAACGCAGTAATTTGACTTGGCTCACCGATTAGGTTGTTATTCTCATCGTGCTCATTATTCGCAGAATGTGAACCACCATGTATTAAATCAATAGCTGCTAGAGGTATGTGTAAGGTTTTATCTACTGGCGTGCCAGTGGCGTATAAAATACCGATAACAGTAAACGGGTTGTCTTTATGATGGTGAAAGCTCGTATTACCCATCCCGTGTGAGATCACTATGTTATCACCTAGTGTATACCCTAAACGGCTCGCTACATCGCTGCCTAGTACCACCTGGTTTAAATGCTTAAACGCGTGGCCTTGTTGAAAACTTAACGTTTGTTTTTTACCAAAGCGATAGTGGGTAAAGTAATCACGGCTTGTACCTAGTACAGCTTGGCCTTTGTGGCTGTCGCCTAAACTAATAGGAATACTCCATTTAACACCACGTTGAGCTGCGATGTACTGATAACTTTGCCAGCTCACCCCATTATTGGCGTAACCTATTCTAAATACAGAGGAAAGCAGTAATTGAATATCGCCGGTGCGGGCGCCTACAATTAGGTCTGTCCCAGAGATGGTATTACTAAAACTGGTTTTTGCATCCACGCGAATTCGCTCAATACTTAGTAAAAGCATTACGCTAATAGCAATGGTAAACAATGTGAGCAGTACACTTGCTCGGCGATTTAGCAAACTTTTATAAGCTAACTTAGTCAGGATCATAACTGCTCCTGCAAGCTAACTAGGCTAATTGCACGATTAAATAGCGGTTTTAATGTTTCGTCATGGCTTACAAAAACTAACGTACTGTTGGCGCGCTTAGCCTGTTCGAATAACAGCTTTATAAAGTTTTCTCTATTTGCGGTATCGAGTGCCGAGGTAGGCTCATCAGCAATTATAAGCTCTGGGCTGCCAATAAATGCGCGAGCGGCGGCAACCCGCTGTTGCTGACCAATGCTGAGCGAGGCAACATCTTTACTATGGTAAGACTCACTTAAGCCTAATGCTGTTAATAAGCGTATCGCTTCGTTTTGTAAGCTTGGCTTGGGCTCTGCTGTTTGCTGTAAGGCTTTTTGTTTTCTGCTTTTTGAAAATTCACAGCCAAGCGTGACATTCTCAATGGGTGTTAAATACGGTAATAAATTAAAGTTTTGAAAAATATAGCCAATATTCTCCGCTCTAAATACATCTCTTTGCGTATTGCTAAGTGTATTTAAATCGCGATTTAAAATACGTATGTTGCCACTACTTGGTGTGTTTATACCTGCCAATAGCGCAAGCAGGGTTGATTTACCGACGCCGCTGGGACCATGTAAAAAAATATGCTCGCCTTTATCAATTCTAAGGGTTGGGATATTTAGCGTAGGCTTGGCATCATTTTTATGCCATTTAAAGGTTACATTATCAAGCTCAATCATACAGTGTGGTGTTACCAACCCCAAAAGTTGAATTCTTTACGCATTTTAAGATTTCTAAATAGGTTAAGCGGTTTAGGTTTTAGCTTTTCTTTTTTGTGCAAAAATTCATTTGCAGCATTAAGCACGCGTTGGCTAGATTTACCATCAGTATATGGGTGGAGCTCTAGGCAATAGTCTTCAATACTTTGCATTAATTTATTAGGTTTAGTTAACGCATGTTCTATTGCTGCTTCTACTTTATCGGCTTCAGTTACATCAAGTAAGTGAGGGAGTGGTTTTTGATTGCAAAACGTAACAACTGGCTTTCTAAGTAATAAAAACATCAATAATACCGAGGATGTATCACACAGCATTACATCTGCAGCTTTAAGCAAAGGGAGTACGTTGTCGGTTTCTATAAAGGTTAAGTTTTCATTATTTAATGCTTTATATTTCTCAACCCATTCTTGGGGCATTTTAGGATGAAACTGCATTAAAATACGCCACTTCCCTTGTAGGCTAAAATGCTTTATTTGCTCATATAATTTGGGAGCAAGTGATAATTTTTTTGAAAAAGTAGAGCAAATAAGCAGTGTTGGACGTGGGTCGTCGCTTTCGTATGGGTTAGTTTGTGTATCGGTAAATAGGGGGTCGAGCGTTGGCCAGCCGGTTTCTACTACTTTAAAAAAACCATGTTGTTGCGCCAACTCTTTAAATCGGGTGGTAGTATTGGGGCCCTGTGTACAATATAGGTCGTAGCAGCCTCGTATTGCAAAGTGGCCATGATTGCCCTCTGAGCTGCGCTTCTCAGAATTAAAACCATGAAAAACAGCAACTTTTTTACCAGGAATAAAACTTGGAACAATATTGCCTGGAATATAAGTTATATCAGGGTGCCAGCTTCTCACATCAGATATTGTATGCAAGCGCTGCTCATCATCATCTAAAAAGTCGGGGTTTACTTCATTACCTGCTAAAAACCACCGAACTTCTCCACCATGGGCTAAAATTTGCGCCTGAAGCGGCCTTAAAATAGCGTATGAATAATTTTGCGAAATATACATTAGGTATTTTTTATTTGCGGTCGCAGTTAGGTAATCCAAGCGTTACTCCTCTAGTTAGCACGCTAAGTTTACCGCATTATTACAGCCATATAAATATTGCGTGGTTATTTAACCTGAGCTCTGGGTGATAAACCTATTTCTAGCAGCTATTTTCAGCGCTAACTGCGTTGAGTTTACTTGCAATAGGCCAGCTATTGACGCGTAAATTCGCCTTGCTTTCATTGAAAATCTCTGGCTAGAGAAAATAAATTTAAATATCACCATAATACAACACGCCCTAGTCAGTCTCTTAACCAGAGTTCAGGTTATTTAGTTTTCAGTGCTGATTGAGCTTTAGGGTAGGCTGATTTATTATATAGCGCTTATAACCCCATACCATACTTTGCTCTATGAGCATCCCTAACCCCGGAGATAGCATGACTAGCTATAAAGTTTTAGACGTAAACGATGACTTACCCATTCGCACTAAAGGTGGCGTACACAGCGGTAAAGTTCGTTCGGTTTATTGGCTAACAGATGAAGACAGCGCACGCCTCATTAAAGAAAAAAACTATAAAGTTCCGCAAGGAACTGAGCTGGCAATTATGGTTATTTCAGACCGTATTTCTGCTTTTGATTGTATTTGGCAAGGCGAAAATGGCTTAAACGGCGTGCCGGGTAAAGGTATTGCGCTTAACTCTGTTGCATCTCATTGGTTTAAGTTATTTGATAAAGCTGGCCTTGCGGGTAACCACATTGTTGATATTCCACACCCTTATGTATGGATTGTACGCAAAGCAAGTACCGTAAAAGTAGAAGCGATTGCGCGCCAATATATAACCGGCAGCATGTGGCGTGATTACAGTAAAGGGGATCGCAACTTTTGTGGCATAGATTTACCTGAGGGCTTAAGAGCAAACCAAAAGCTTGAAAACGTACTAATAACCCCTTCTACAAAAGGTATTATCGAAGGCGTGGCTGATATTCCACCTGTTGATGATGTGAATATTACGCGCGCTAATATCACTGATAATTTAGACGTATTTAATTTTAAATCGGCAGAGGATGTGACTAAATACGAAAAGCTATTGGTTGAGGGCTTTAAGCTAATTAGTGAAGAGCTGGCAAAGCTTGATCAAATATTTGTAGATACAAAATTTGAGTTTGGTTATGTAGAGGATTTAGACGGTAACCAACAGCTTATTTATATTGATGAAGTAGGCACCCCAGACTCTTCGCGCATATGGGATGGCGCGGCTTACCGAGATGGTAAAATAATCGAAAACTCTAAAGAAGGGTTCCGCCAGTTATTAATTTCTACTGTGCCAGAAAGTGACGTGCTGTTAAATAAAGACCGCATGGATGAGCGAGAGCAGCTTGCTAAAGACTTTATTTTACCAGAATCGGTCATGCTTGAGGTGTCTAACACTTATGTAGGCATTGCCAGTAAAATCATTGGTAAAGAGATTGTAATTCCAGAAGATCCTCGCCAAGAAGTAATTAATATTTTAGATACTGATTACGACCTTATTGTAAAATAGTACAACTAAAGTATTAAAATAAACAAAGCCCAGTCTTTATTTTTAGTTACTGGGCTATATTCCTTGCAATTAGTGCTGGTCTCTAATTAACTTAACCTAAGATTAACTTTTAGGTATTGATATGTTTAGGCAAGTGCAGCAAGTTTTTAATAAAAGAGGTTATTTACTCGCCGCTACTTTATTTTTTAGCCAAGGCGTACTGGGTGCAAATATTGATTTAGTCATTCAAGATCAGCATGGTCAACCACTAAAAGATGCAGTCGTTGAGCTTTATAAGGCGACAAAGTCAGAGCGCACTACGTTACCCGTTGCGGTAATGGACCAAGTACATAAAGCGTTTTTGCCTGATTTACTGGTGGTGCAAAAAGGCCAGCAGGTTAACTTTCCTAACAGCGATAATATTCGCCATCATGTTTACTCTTTTTCTCAGGCTAAGCCCTTCCAGCTAAAACTCTATTCAGGCCAACCTAAAGAGCCTGTAATTTTTGATCAACAAGGTGTTGTTGTACTAGGCTGTAATATTCATGACTCTATGGTTGGCTATATTTATGTAGCCAATAGTGAACACGTTTATAAAACGAATAATACGGGTAAGTTAACTTTAGACATAACGTCGTTACCGACTACGCTGAGTGTGTGGCATGCGCTACAAACTGTACCGTTGGAAAATAAAAAAATGATAACAATAAACAATAACAATGAGTTACTAATTAAGGTTAATACCTCCACCCCAGCACCGCGAAATACTTTTGGTAGTAAGTTTAAGGGCGGTAATGACTAACAGTTTAAAAAACCGCATTATTGTTTTATGTGTAGGCTTAGTGTTACTGACCACTATGGTGAGCATTGTTAGCTTTTGGTGGTCTACAAGTAAATTTCAAGAAGAAAAAGTAAATCAAGATATTAGCGTAGCGCAAAATGTATATAAGCAATATCTGAGCGCAAAAGAAAGCCTACTGCTTACTGCTGCTAAAGTACTCACTGCCGACTTTGGCTTTAAGCAAGCGGTTGCCACTCGCGATGCAGGCACCATAAGTAGTGTGTTGTTTAATCACAGCCAGCGTATTGATGCAGAGCTTATGCTACTGATTGATTTATCAGGTAAATTAATTTCAGCCAATACTAATGCAGATTTGTACCCTCAAAATTTAAAGCCGTTACTGGATGAGTTATTAACTTCGCCAGAGCAATCGAGCTTTGTTGTTCTTAATAATCAGCTATATCAAGTTATTTTACTACCTGTAAGGGCGCCTAGAACCGTTGCATACAGCTTAGTGGGTTTTAAAATTGATGACGAAGTCGCCCTAGAACTTAAAAACCTAACAGGAATGGATGTCAGCTTTATTGCTGAGCAGGACAACTTAGTAAGAAGCTCGTTGCTTAATCGCCCAGAGGTTTTTTCACCTAAAAACTACTTTAACACCACCACAACAACGCGTTTGTTTGGTGATTATCCTGTATATAAAAACCAAGATATTATGTTGCCCTCCCTACAAGGGGATGCGGTAACAATTTTGCTCAGTGCTGATTTAACGCAAAGCTATAACGATTTTGAAAACTTATTGTTTACGTTAATTATTATGGCCATTTTAACGATGCTGGTGGGGGTTATTACCAGTAGTTTACTGGCAAATAACTTAACAACCCCACTCTCACAGCTTGCAGTTATTGCCAGGCAATTTGCACAAGGTAATTACGCATTTGAATTTAATGCATCTAAACAAAGTACCGAAATAGCAACTCTTGCTAACGCCTTTGATAACATGGGTAACGATATTAACGAGCGTGAACAAAAAATTAGTTTTCAGGCACGCCATGATTCGCTTACAGGCTTTTATAACCGCTCGGCTATGCTTGAAGTACTCGATGATGAGCTGACTCCCTCTACACAATACACCCTAGTTGCTATTGATATAAAAGGTTTACGGCATATAAACGATAAGCTAGGCCCACGCGTAGGCGATGAATGTTTAAAAGCGGTTGCCAATCGAATTAGTGGCTTTTCGGACGAACTTGGCGGCTTTCATGCGCGTATTGGTGGCGATGAGTTTTTAACTGTGTTTCCAAGTGCCGCTGCCAGAGAGAAAAAAAGCGGTATTGTTGGTTTAATGGCACAGCTATTAGCGTGTTATACCATTAAAACGTTAAAAATTAACTTACGATTTAGCGCTGGGGTTGTCGAGTATCCCATGCAAGGTCTTGCCAGCGACGATTTAATGCGCCGCGTACTTATTGCTGTAGACAATGCAACAGATAGCCAAGACAGTATTCATTATTACCAAAATGGTGAAGACGAAGCGCATTTAGAACGCCTTAAAATGTTAGATGAGCTTAAACAAGCCATTAGCGATGATGATGGGCAATTATTTATGACCTATCAGCCTAAACTGCATTTACACACAAAAAAAATAAATAAAGTCGAATCACTGATCCGCTGGCAACGTAAAGATGGCAGCTGGGTAAACCCTGAGCTGTTTATTGATTTAGCTGAGCAATCGGGGCTTATTGTTGAGCTTACATCATGGGTTGTTAACACGGTGGTTTCTCAGGTGGCTGATTGGCAGGCTAAAGGGATTGAAATGCAGGCAGCAATTAATGTATCAGCACAAGATATTGCCTCACCGAGTTTTCATTCAGCGTTAGTGCGTACTCTAAAAAAATACAATGTTGATCCAACCCTCATTACTGTTGAATTAACTGAGCGCGACATGATTGAAAATGAAGAAAAAGGCATAAAAGCATTACAAAACTTAAAAGCCATCGGTGTAAAAATTTCATTGGATGATTATGGCGTAGGGCAAACATCACTGGGGAGATTAAAAATGCTGCCTATTGATGAGCTAAAGTTAGATAAGTGCTTTATTTTAAAGTTAGATGAGTCGCGCAAGGATCAACACATAGTGCAGTCGTCTATTACCTTAGGGCATCAACTAGGCTTTAGCGTTGTTGCAGAGGGCGTTGAAAACAGAGATTCGTTAGACTTACTTAAACTTATGCATTGTGACCATGCTCAGGGTTACTACCTAAGTAGGCCTTTAAAAGCAGAATTATTAGAACAGTGGCTAAAGGAATATTATGAAAAAAGTTAAGTGTTTATTACTTGGGTTATTACTTAGCTCGAGCTTTTCTGGTTTAGCAAGCGATGGTAAATTATTAGCGACCCCCGGGGTTTCGCAAATAGAAGGCAGTGGGGGCGGCGGTATTGTGCCTTGGGCACAGCTTGCAGGTTACGCCAGCGAAGACGAGTTCTCTGTGAATGGCTTTTGTAGCCGTGCAGATGTAACAGACTACACTTTAGATGTATGTGGAGCACAAGTTAACCTATTTAATCGTGTAGAACTTAGCTACGCTCAACAACGTTTTGACGTGCCTGCACTTGATACCGAAATAGAGCAATCTATCACGGGCGCTAAAATTCGTTTATACGGCGATATAGTTTACAGTGACTGGCCGCAATTGAGTGTGGGTATACAGCATAAATCCCTTGATGATGGCGCTGTTGCGACCCTAGTAGGTGCACAAGATACTAGTGGCACTGATTACTACCTTGCAGCGAGTAAACTCCACTTAGGCGCTGTAGGGGGGCTTAACTGGTTTTGGAACGTCACAACTCGCTACAGTGAGGCTAATCAACTCGGTTTGCTTGGTTATGGTGGGGCAAATGATGATGCAAAAATTTTATTTGAAGGCAGCACGGCTGTGTTTTTGAGCCGAAGTGTTGCCGTAGGTATAGAGTATAGGCAAAAGTCTAATAACCTTAATTTGGGTGAACAAGACTGGAAAGATTTATTTGTTGCTTGGATGCCAAACAAGCACGTGAGTGTCACCGCTGCATACTTAGATTTAGGTAGCATTGCAGGTGCGAGCGATCAAACAGGGTGGTACTTATCGGTAACAGGGTATTGGTAATGAAAAACGTTGTCATTTTATGGTTGTGTTTAAGTGCCCTGGCAGGGTGTGCAAGCTCAACAAATTTATCGCTTTATCAACAGCTTGATGGCCGAGCGGGGCTTACGCGTATTGTAGACAGTTTTATTTACCAAATAGGTAATGATGAACAAGTACTGCATTATTTTGAACACAGCGACATAAGCCACTTTAGAGAAGGCTTTATTATGCATATGTGTATGCTAGTTGATGGCCCATGCAAGTACAAAGGAGATTCTATGGTAGATATTCATACTGGGATGCACATAACTGAGAAAGATTTTAACCATGTGGTGGACTTACTTGTAAATGCGATGGAAGAGCAAAATATTAGCCATAGCATACAAAATGAGATTCTATCTAGGATGGCACCGCTGCGTAGTAAAATAATAAGAATTTAGGTAACATCTGTAAATTATTTACTCGTAGCAGTGAACCTTACTTTTGTAATAGTGTCCACTTAGTATTATTTCCTATAAACAATAATTGGCGCGCACAGATTGTATGTCTTACCTATTTATATCCCGCAAAAATGTACACGCAAAGTACTATAAAAAAATAATCAAAAAGCTGAGTATGGATTGCCAACTGCATGTTATGGGGGCGCCAAAGCTTTCAGCTATACACTATTTAAGTAAAGCGTTTAAAGTTGATTTTAACGATGTTATTAATGCACAACTAAAACGTAAGCGCGCCCGTAATAACCTTTGGAACAATGCTTTAGTATCTGCGGTTTACAAAGTGGGGCTGCGCTTTTTTGAGCGTTTGCGTTACGCAAAATATTTAGCTTTATTAACTGAAGTTAACCCTGATGTAATGGTGATATGGAATGGTAATAAACTGCCTAATACTACCGTTGCTATGGCTGCCAAGGCACTGGGTATTAAGCAATTTTATTATGAAAATGGTTTACTTCCGGGTACCACCAGTTTAGACCCTCAAGGGATTAACTTTAATGCGTCGCTAAGTCGAGATCCTGATTTTTATTTAAATTTTAATGCAAATAATGCCTTAAACTTTGATGCACCGGCGCTTGTCCCTCGAGAAAACCATAAAAAACGCTGTGATTTTGCAGCTGAAAATATACCTGAACGCTACATATTTGTGCCTTTTCAAGTGCCTCACGATACGCAATTAGCGAGCTTTTCGCCATGGATTGACTCAATGGAAATGCTATACGATGAAGTTGTTAGCGCAGTGAAAGCATTGAACGACCCTAGTTTAAAGGTCGTTTTTAAAGAACACCCGTCGTGGCACAAGCATTACACCCATTTATACGATAAAGACCCAATTGCACTATTTGCAAACGGCAATAAAACCTGTGAACTTATTGAATGCGCAGAAGCGGTGATCACTATTAACTCTACGGTCGGTTTAGAAGCGCTGTTACTAAATAAGCGGGTAATTACTGTAGGGCAGGCTTGTTATAATATAGAAGGCTTAGTTAAGCATGCTGATACTCGTGAGGGCTTAGCTGCCCAAGTAGCAGATGTAGCTCAAGGATGGCAGTTTAATCCGCAGCTACGTGATAAGTTTTTTTGCTATTTAAAGCATGTGTATAGTGTGCCGGGCGTTTGGAAACACGCCGAAGAAGAGCATATCAAAGCAATCGAGTTACGTTTTAAAGGGGCGGATAAATTTGCACAATACAGCAACAATGTGCCCAACGAACTTATTTAACCGCGTATTGTATATCAACATGTTGTGATTTAGCTGTAAGGACAATTTTTACAGCCATTTTTACAGCATGTACCTCGCTTTAAAAAAACCATTTACTAAACACCATGTAGCCATTTTGCATGGTGTAGTCTAGCCCTTCAATTAAATTGTCATTACCTCTAAATTTTTTAGCAAACTCAATTTGTGCTTTGATTGGCTGAGTATAAATATGCGCTAAATAAGCGTTTATTTTATTAAGCGTACATTGCGGGCATAAACAGCTTGTTGCTGACTCTTCAAGCGGTAAAATAGCAGGTAGTTGGTTACACCAGCATGCGTTTATATCGTTTACATTACAACTAAGCGCAGTGTGGCATTGTGAGCAGTTTAATCTCGTCATTTTAAGTCTTATCAGCAGTAGAGCAGCAAGAATAACAAATATTATGAATATACAAAAAGCATTGGCCGAATTTATTACCTTTGGTGAGCAAAGAGATGATGCTATTAGCGTGATTATTTCTACCCCAGCAGAAGAAAGTACTCCCGGTTATACACTCACAAAGCCGGTATTGATTGACGTGCTAACACGTTGTGTAAACCACGAAATAGAGATAGATGATTTAGAGTTATGGGCAAATGTGGTTGAATCGCGAGATGATATAAATTGCGCCGAACACGAAGGGGTTATTTTTGCGCTCAGTAATAGCGAGCAAATGGGTGAACTTGATAAGCGTAAGCTGACTGTATTGTTGAAGTTGCTACAGAGCTAAGCGTAATTTTAGTAATGATTGCATTTAAACCGTTTTAAATTATCATCAGGTGCAGCGAAATCAAACTTAGCTTATAGATTAACATTGCTCTGAACTCAAAACCGTGAACTACGAGAACAGAGCAATGTGATAAAACTTCTTTATTCAGAGGGCTTACAGCTCTTCACTTTCTTTAATTGTTGCAAATGCGGTGTTTAAACGCGTTACTGTTTCAGGCAGTTGGTCGTCTAAAATGTCTGCTTTATCTGCACCCCATGCTAATACCACTGTTGAGCCTAGTTTAAAGCGGCCCATTTCTTCACCTTTTTTAAGAGTAATGGCGTTTTCGCCTTTAGTAGGGTAGTTCCAGCTAAACACATCGCTACCGGCTGGTGGTGTTACTGTGCCTGCCCAAACGGTCTCTATGCTGGCTACAATGGTTGCTCCTACAAGTACCATAGCAAGTGAGCCAATTTCGGTTTCAAAAATAGCCACTACACGTTCGTTACGCGCAAATAAATTAGGGACATTGCGCGCTGTAAGCGGGTTTACCGAAAATAAGTCGCCCGGTACGTAAATCATTTTACTTAGTGTGCCGTCTATAGGCATATGAATACGGTGGTAGTCTTTTGGCGCTAAATAAATGGTAGCAAATTTTCCGCCTAAAAATGGTGTTGTATCATCTTCAGAGCCACCTAATAGTGCTTGTAGACTGTAGTCATGACCTTTTGCTTGTATTAGCTGCCCATCAACAATGTCGCCCAGTTGGCTAATGGCACCATCAACAGGGTGAGTAATTACGTTCTCGCCTTGCGCCATTGGACGCACACCATCTTTTAATGGGCGAGTAAAAAATTCATTAAACGTTTTGTAGTGCGCTGGGTCTTCATATAAAGCCTCGTTCATGTCTACTTTATATTGTTTAATAAATAGTTTAATAAGCGTTGTAGTTAAAGCACCTGCTTTTGCTGCTGCTAATTTACCTACTACGCGTGAAATAAAGTGCTTTGGCATTGCATACTGCATTGCAATTTTAAATTTGTCTAAACTCACAGATTGTTTCCTAAATTAAACGCGAGGTGCGCGTGCACCAGCACGGCCATCGGCCATTGTTTCTAAAATACGGTGGTAGCTGTCGAATCGCAATTGCGAAATATCGCCATCGGCTACCGCTTGTTGAATTATACAGCCAGGGTCGTTTAAATGCTTACAGTCTCTAAAACGACATCCACCTATAAACTCTCTAAATTCTTTAAAGCACCAGGTTACCCGTTCAACATCTAAGTGCCATAAACCAAACTCACGTATTCCCGGTGAGTCAATTAGGTTACCACCACTTGGTAGGTGATGTAAGCGCGATACAGTGGTGGTATGTTGCCCTAAGCCACTGTTTTCTGATACTTCTTTAGTTAATATTTCGGCATCAGGAAGCACAGTGTTAACTAAGGTTGATTTACCTACGCCACTTTGACCAACAAAAATATTATTTTTATCAACCAGTACGTTTTTTAAATCATCTATGCCTTCGCCGGTTACACTACTTACAAGCAGTACCTGATAACCAAGGCCTCGATAAATATCGAGTATTTTTTGAATTTCATTTAGGCCTTCGTCGTCGATTAAATCGATTTTATTAAGTACTAAAATAGGTTCTATACCCATGTCTTCACAGGCAATTAAGTAACGGTCGATAATACTGGGCGTAAACTCTGGCAGTACCGCTGAGACCATTAAAATTTGGTCAATATTTGCAGCGATTACTTTTACGCCATCGTAAAAGTCGGGACGCGTAAGCTGCGAGCGGCGTTTTTGTGTTGCTTCAATAACGCCCGCTAAGTCGCCTTCACTTACTTTTGCGCGGCGAAATAGTACTTCATCACCACACACTAAGTTAGTAACGGTACGGCGAATATTACAGCGTAATACGTCACCTTCTTGTGTTTCTACATCGGCATGTTGGCCAAAACGGCTGATCACGACGGCGTTTTCGGTTGCGCCCAAATTATCTGTTTGCCACTCTTGTGCGCCACCTTTTGCCAATTTTGTATCGGCATTGTTTAAGCGCTTTTGATGATTAGCCTTGATCCTGCGAGATTGGCCTTTACTTAATTTTTTCTGTTTTGCCACTTTTGGCCTATAACCTTGGTTTAAATGTCGGCTTTGCGTATAAAAAAGCTTTAGCTCGACGGTTGATGCTAATATGATATATCGAAATGCATTGGATCTAAAGAAAAGCACTGTTTAAGGTTACTATGACTATTAATGAATCTAATTTAATTTGGCTTGATCTGGAAATGACTGGACTTGAGCCGGCCACAGATAAAATACTCGAAATTGCAACAGTAGTAACTGATGCCGATTTAAATATACTCGCGGAAGGTCCTACTATAGCTATTCATCAAAGTGATGAGCTGTTAGATGGCATGGACGAATGGTGTACTACACAGCATGGGAAATCAGGTTTGACGGCCCGTTGTAAAGCCAGTACATATGATGAGGCTTATGCGGTTGAACAAACGCTTAATTTTTTAAAGCAGTGGGTACCTGCGGGTAAATCACCTATGTGTGGTAACTCAATAGGTCAAGACAGACGCTTTATGAATAAGTATATGCGCGAGCTTGAAGACTTTTTTCATTATCGAAATTTAGATGTAAGCACAATTAAAGAGCTTGCCCGACGTTGGAAGCCTGAGGTACTAGAGCAGGTAAATAAAAAAGGCTCTCATTTAGCTCTCGATGACATTAAAGATTCTATTATGGAATTAAAGGTGTATAGAGAAAAATTCTTTAATTTGTAAAAAACACTTGCAAACACATTAGATTATTGTAGAATCCTGCCCCGCTCAAGACGATAACCCTCGCGGGGTTGGTGTGTTTGAGTGGTTTAAATACCATCAGTAAGTGCGGCTCTAGCTTAGTTGCCAGAACGTAGGACGCGACCTGTCGCGCATCAACGGACAAATTACTGACAATCTTTAAAGCGGCACTAGCTCAGTTGCCAGAACGTAGGACGCGGCCCGTCGCGCACCAACGGACAAATTACTGACTAACTATGAAGCGGCACTAGCTCAGTTGGTAGAGCGCGACCTTGCCAAGGTCGAGGTCACGAGTTCGAGCCTCGTGTGCCGCTCCAATTTCTCACCAAAAGAAATTGAAGTATCGAATAAAATATAAAGCGGCACTAGCTCAGTTGGTAGAGCGCGACCTTGCCAAGGTCGAGGTCACGAGTTCGAGCCTCGTGTGCCGCTCCAATCTCTCTAAATATCCCACTAAAATAAACACCTCTAAAACAATATTTTGATCTGATTTATACCTACGAAAATTATTTATAAATATTAAACGCACGAGTGGCCGCATGCCGCCGCGCGATATAAAGGGTTTTAATTAATGCGAGGTGAGGTGGGTAAAAGCAAGGGAGGAGAGGTCAATACAAGGTTAAAAGGTTTCGCCTTGCAAGGTCGCTATAATACGTCTTGCACCGCCAGCGTCGCGATGCTCGCCTAAGTAAATACCTTGCCATGTACCTAGCGCTAAGCGACCATTGCTTATAGGAATACTTAATTCACTCCCTAACGTACTGGTTTTTATATGGGCTGGCATATCATCATCACCTTCGTAATCGTGACGATAGTAAGGTTGGCGCTCGGGAACAAAATGGTTAAAGTGGCTTTCCATATCCATGCGGACTGTAGGATCGGCGTTTTCGTTTATGGTTAAACTTGCCGATGTGTGCTGAATAAACAAATGTAATAGGCCAACTTTATAATTAGCCAGCTCGCTCAGCTGCGCGAGTATTTCATCATCTATTAAATGAAATCCTCGAGCGCGCGGTTTTAAGGTTATTTGAGTTTGTTGCCAGCTCATAACTTATCAAAGCTAACTTCTATATTTGCATCGCCTGCATCACAGCTAAATGGCATAATTATTTTTTTGCCCTTACTTTTATGTGTGATGGTGTGGCCTTTACCTGCAACTACAATTGGCGTAGCCATATCAAAGTCATAGCCTTTTTCGCCGAGTAAGTTTTTAGCTCCACCGGTAACCATATTAGTAATTTCCCCAACCATATCAGTTACTTCATCGTCTATGTTGTCAGGGCGCTCACCAAGCATGCGTTCCATGATGGTCAGAGCTAAGTTTTCATCAAAGGTAATTGAAAATGAGCCACGAGTTTGCGCGCCTACCATGCCAATTAAACCAGATACATCGCCACAGGCGACTTCGTCTGTTTTTATACGCGGCTTACCTGGTTTTAACTCGGTTTGTGCCATTGTAGATAACACATTGATCAAAGAAGATAAAAATGGATTAATGAACTCAACATTCATGTTAGGTACTCTTAAAATTGGTGCTAAAGTGGCTATCTAAATATGAGTATAGCTTTAAAACAAACTTTGGGTTTAGCTTCTACAAGACTCACACTTACCGTGTGCTTCAATAGTTTGCCCTGATACAACAAAGCCGCTTTCTGCTGCTAAGTTGTTTAGCTCGTGAGAAATAACCGTAGAGTGCAGCTCTTTTACAAAACCACAACTGTCACAGATTAATAGCTGCACAGGATGAATATGATCAAAGTGATGGCAAAGCATAAATGCATTGGTGCTTTCTATTTTGTGAATAAAGCCCAGCTCTGATAAAAAGTCTAGCGCACGGTAAATTGTTGCAGGTTTTGCGCCTGTTTCTGTTACTTTTAATTGCTCAAGTAAATCGTACGCCCCAACGCCGCCTTGGGCGCTAGCTAATAGGCGAAATACTTTTTCGCGGATAGGCGTAAAACGCGCACCACGGTTGTCACAAACTTGTTTTGCTTTACTTACGAGTGATTCTATATTCATCATTCTCTTATCCTTACGCTACCGTGATATACTAACATACTGTGTTGTACTTGCAGCGTTTTTATTAAACACTTTTTATCTAGGAACCCCATTAATGCATGAACTGGTAGCTATATTTATTTTCTTTTTTGCGGTGATAGACCCTATAGGTACAGTGCCTGTATTTATTGCTGTGACACGTGGGGAAGATGAAAAGTTTAAACGAAAAGTTGTTTTTAAAGCCGTGGGTGTATCCGCTGTGGTTTTACTCTTTTTTGTTATTGCCGGTGAGCAGCTATTAAATGCAATTGAAATACCGCTGTCGGCGTTTCAAATAGCTGGGGGCATAGTCCTGCTTATTTTTGCGCTTTCAATGATTTTTGGTGAAAGTAAGCCCGAGTCTGAGATTAAAAGTGTGCGCGACAGCACAGAAACCGCGATTTTTCCGCTAGCCATTCCCTCTATAGCAAGCCCAGGCGCCATGCTTGGCGCAGTACTGATGACCCGTAACGAAGAATACTCGTGGGTTGAGCAAGTTACTACATCGTCGATGATGTTGGTTGTATTAGTTGTTGTGCTTGTGCTGTTGTTACTCGCAAATCATGTACATAAATTAATAGGCGACAGTGGCGCAAGTATTATAAGTAGAATCATGGGGTTAATTTTAAGCTCTGTGGCAGTTACAAATATACTCAACGGTATCGCGCATTATTTTGGTTTACAAATATACAGCTAACATTGATGCTAATTAGGCTTTTGTGTAAAATACAGCGCCTTTTTATGGGCGTATTTACTTATAATCCCCGAGGCTTTTACATTGCAAAAACGCACATTAGATAATCCAACGTTAAACAGACGTTTTTCTGTTGCACCCATGCTTGATTGGAATCATATATGCGAAAAATAACTTAAACCACTGATTTATTAGGATTTAATTTTTAATGGCAAATTTCGCTGTCTACTTATTGTCACTCCACTTTAATGAAATAAACAGAAATAGCTAGAAACCCACGCTAAATTAAGTCACTCATTTCTGTTATTTGATCCACTTCTGCACTTAACTCTTCAATCGATTCACCAATGATTTGAATACAGGTATCAACATGCTGTATTTCAGAATCAGTTAGCTGTTGTTTAAGCGTATCGGTTTTAGCTAAATCAACAGAGCTTTGCACTTGTTTGATCATTTGCCTCATTAACAATTGCAGACGCGCGAGTGATATTCCAAATTCTTGGGCAAAATCTGCCAACATATAAGCTGTAAACGGGTGATTAAAATTACCAGCACTGCCTGCACCATATTCACCTATCGACATCGCGAAATGGTTTGCCATGCCTGTAGCTATTGCCACATTAGATTTTTCATCAGCTTGCCTTGCCTGGATCTCTCGAATGATAGCTTCGATATTTACTAAATCGTAAAATGGCGTAAGACTTAGACCCTGTTTACCCACAAAGAAACTGATGTTCTTACCGTGAGCATCATAGTTACGCACTAAAATATTAAAGGTCATCCAGCGTATAAGTTGCGTTTGATACGCTTCGGCATTGGTTGTTTGTACATTAAACAGCTTCACAAAAGACACACCATCACGAATATAAATACCGTCGCCTTCATCGCCGTGTTGACGCTCGTATTTGTATGATGGAGGTAGGTTGGTTGCTTGGCAGCCATCGATAATGTGACGGCGCATAACACGCTGTTGTTCAGCTATTAACTTACGGTCAAAACGGTCAATGACAAACGCGCTGACTTCTCCATATTTTCGTACTGCCACCTCTGGTACATCAATACCCGAATGTTTTGCCAATAACATGGTAAATAACTCATTCACAGCAATAAAAGGCGCTTTTCCCGTTTCAAACTTAAAGATCTTATTGGAGCAAAGCTGGCCTTCACCAAATCCTAATTTGCCATCTATCTCTAATAAGTTAAGTTTATCTTGTACACCCGCGACTGATAGCCTTGTATGACCATCCCAATAGGTAATTGATTCTCCAGCATTCTTAAAACGAGCTAACTTTTCGATTAGTTCTTCATTAGTGACTTCTCGAAATGAAGTTTCAGTTTCTTCATTGCTTTTGGTTGTAAATGACAACGCGCCAGATGTGTCTGCGCCGATGATCTTGATGAGCCCAAAGGTATTATTTTTGGAGATAGTGGTATTACTGGTGATCTCTTCTAACCCTTTACCTTCAGGTAACAAGTTTTGTAGGAAGTTTCGAACCGCTCTGTGATCAAACTCACCATTCAAAGGTAAGTGTGGAGAGATAGCGAAACCCTCTCTAATCCAGTCATGATTATAAGTTAAGGTTAGTTCTGTTTCAGAGCCTACAGGAATGGCTATTGCCGCAATTTTACGATCATGACCGATATAAACGTTCAGGGTATTTCTATCAGTACCAGTCATCACTTACCCCTGTTTCTTCTTTGGAAGTAGCATCATCGGAAAGAAGGCTAAATGTAAGACCAAGGTATTCCATTACCTTGAGAAGGTTCGCTAACTTTACATTGGTATCGCCTTTTTCTATTTTCACCAGCGTTGGCTTTGAAATAGACAATGACTCAGATACATCTACGAGAGACAGCTTCATACCCGTTCGCTTTGCAGTGATCGCCTCAGCGAGCTGAGTAGGGGTAAAGCGTTTTGATAAGTTAGGCATCACTGTTGCCTTAACCGATTTACCTGTTCTGTTTGTCTTGGCAAGATTACTCATATAAGTTAACTATTATTTACTTTTAAATATAAAGTAATGCCGAAATAGATATAAGTCAAATATAATTAACTTATAGCCTCTAAAAGCCTTTTTCTCATTAAAAGTCACTTATAGTTTACTTTTAATGTTCTAGATAAGAGTCTAGGGAAGCTAGTTCATTTTTATAAACATTAACTATTCCCTTTGCTGGCATCTTTAAACTCACTGATATGCTTTTGGAGCTCTTTCGCGCTCGCTCTCGTTGCCGTTCGACTAACTCGGTCAGATCATCAACATGAACGAACAGTTTACCTTTTTGTGAATCCGCCAACCTAAAAGTTACAAATGGTAATCCACCAGATTTTATTTTTCTGGTGGCGACATCATGTGAGCAGCCAAGATGTTTTTGCCGAATATCATCAAAGTCGATGATTGCAGTGCCGTAAAACTCATAAAGTCCAATAAGCTTCAATAACAGATTGTTGATTACAGTGTACGCCAAGTAGTGACTTACCAATTCGAAGCACTTTTCTTATTAAGCTTACATCGATACTTATTGTTGCAGGGGAGGGATTATGTTCTGAATTTTTGCGTTGTAAACAAAACTGAACAATATCATGGCTCTGTATTTTAGAAGAAACTAACTCGGCAATAGGATGTTTTATAATCGTTTTATAGCCGTAACTAGCTGTACGACCCAGAGGGCGGTTCGATTTTTCTTTTCTTATCATATACTCATTAATTAGATCTCCTAATGTCATCTCTTTTGGTCCTGGGTGGTTCATCGCTTCATTTATTTCTAATTGACTGACTAAGTTTTTGGCCCACTTAGCAGCAGCCGTTTTAGATGAATGTGTTTTAGATTTTGAAAAAGTAATTATTCCTTTATTTTTCTGAATAACTGACGCACAAAATACAGGTTGATCTGCGCGAAATCGTTTTCGGATGGTATAATGAGCCATAGTTTTGTCTGCCTATTGTCTTCCTGAGGGTTAAAAATCAGCGGAAATAGCCAGAAATCGTCAGAATTTTAGAGAGTTAAAAAATTGTGAAATTTAACATAAGTCATTATAAATCAATGGGTTCAGAGTGATGGTCGCAAATGAAGTAGATCGCAGATTTTCTGTTGCACCCATGCTGGATTGGACTGATCGTCATTGTCGTACTTTTCATCGTAAGATGAGTAAGCACGCTGTTTTATACACTGAGATGATCACCACGGGGGCGATTTTATTTGGTCGCGGCGATTACCTACACTTTAATCAGCACGAGGGGCCGGTTGCTTTGCAGCTGGGGGGTTCTGATCCCGAGGCGCTAGCAAAGTGTGCAAAACTTGCGGGTGAGCGCGGTTACGATGAGATTAACTTAAATGTAGGCTGCCCTTCAGATAGAGTACAAAACGGGCGCTTTGGTGCATGCCTAATGGCCGAGCCTGAGCTGGTTGCACAGTGTGTTGCGGCAATGAAAAGCGAAGTTAGTATTCCTGTTACGGTAAAAACACGCATCGGTATTGATGAGCAAGACTCGTATGAGTTTTTATGCGCATTAATTGAAGCCAGCCATAAAGTTGGCTGTGATGACTTTATTATTCATGCCCGTAAAGCGTGGTTAAATGGTTTAAGCCCTAAAGAAAATCGTGAAGTACCGCCTCTTGATTACCCACGCGTTTACCAACTAAAAAAAGACTACCCACAGCTCGACTTAAGCATTAATGGCGGCGTTAAAACAATTGAAGAAAGCCTAGCGCATTTAGCGCATATAGACGGCGTTATGATTGGTCGCGAAGCATATAGTAATCCATTTATGCTTAATGAGGTGGATGAAAAGATTTACGGTGAGGTGGCCAATACTCAGACTCGTCACGATGTGGTGCGCGCTATGTATGATTACATAGAAGAAGAAATGCGTTTAGGTGCTAACTTTTGGCATATAGCACGCCATATGCTGGGGATTTTTCAGGGGCAGCCAGGGGCGCGCGGATTTAGACGTCACCTTTCAGAAAACGGTCACGGTAAACAGGCTGATTTGTCGGTAATGGATAAAGCATTAAGTTTTGTGCCTGAGTAATACTAAAGCATTGACCAGTTATAAAAAAACCACTTTTTAAAGTGGTTTTTTTATAACTAAAATTTAGTCAAAAGATAAATAAATTAGTGATTTTAGCTTATTAGCATTCAGTTTTTAGTTAGTTTAAAATAACTTATTACCTGTCTAACTAATTGAATATAAAGGATTATAAATAAATTTTTGTTACTTGGCATAACTCTTGGAATCCTGTTGTTGTTATCAATTAAAAACAACAGGACAAAACAATGAGTATATTTAATCGCGTAAATGATGTTATCCAATCCAATATTGCTGCCATGCTGGATAAAGCAGAAGACCCAGAAAAACTCCTCAACCTTATGCTAAGTGAAATGCAAGAAGCGCTTAACGAATGTAGAAGCACGGCCGCAGCCTTGCTGTGCGAAGAGAAAACGCTTAAACGCCAAATTGCACAAAAACAAAAAGACTTAACTTTGTGGCAAACAAAAGCTGAGCTGGCAGTTGCTAAAAACCGTGACGATTTAGCCAAGTCTGCGTTAGTAGAAAAACAGCGAGTAGATGAGCAAATTGCAGCAAAAAACACTCAGCTAAATACTCTAAAAGAGTCGATAGAGAAAATTACAGCAGATTGTGAGCGTTTACAGCAAAAAATGGCGCAAGCTAAAAGCAAACAAGCTCAATTAATAAAACGCCACGATATTGTTGCTGCACGTGAAAAAGTGAACATGCAATTACACAGCGACAACGTCGCAAATGCTTTGTCTCGCTTTGAAATGATAGAGCAAAAAGTGGAAGGCATAGAAGCACAGGTTGATGCTTATGAACTTACAAATACAGCGCAATCAACCGCTGAGCAAATTGAGTCTTTAGTTAAAAATGAAAAAATAGATGCAGAGCTGGCTCGTTTAAAAGCCAGTGTTAAGCAAAGTAATACCAATACAACTGCGCGAAGCGCTTAAGGAGTAGAGTATGAATAACTTTAAAACACAGCGTGGTTGGTACAAAGATTCACTGAATAAAAAAATATCGGGCGTATGCAGTGGGTTAGCGCGTCGCCTTGATTTTCCAGTGTGGTCAACACGCTTAGTAACAATTTTATTATTTATAAGTTTTCCGTTTGCAGTAGCGCTTGGTTATTTGATTGCTCACTGCTGCCTTAAAGAGCGTGCGTATTAGGAGAGGGATATGAAAACCTTAGCAATATGTGTTGTCGTATATGTGTTACTTTTTACTGATACTGTGTCGCTAATACATTTTGATTCATGGCAGTTTCCACTTTGGATTGCAGATATGAGCTGGGTGGGGCTTGAGCTGGCTGGCGTATTAGTCGCTATTATTGCAGTGGTAGCCGTAATGGCTTTAGTGACCATGGGGTTAATAGGCGCAGGGATTGTCGCGCTGGTTGGCACCATTTTGGCACTGTTATTTGGTTCAGTGATGATAGCCTGGCCATTATTATTTGTAGCTGTACTGTGCTGGTTGGTGCTCGATAACAAAAAAGTAACCTCTTAAGCCTTAATTTAACTGACTATTATTAGTTAACTATGTTAAATTTAAAGTGAAATTTTATGCTTTCACAAGGAATAAAGCGATGATGAAGCAGTGCTTTTTTATGGCCTCGGCGTTAATGATTAATGTGTTTTCGTCATCGGTTGCTGCACATGCTGGGCACAGCCACGATACAGACGAAGCTAAGCTTGAAGTAAGCCATGCACAAGTAAGGGCGTTTTTGCCTGGTAGTAAGTCGAGTGTTGGCTATTTAACAATTTCTAACCACGGTGGTGGTGTTGCTAAATTAATTAAAGCAACCATCGAAGGTTTAGGGCGTGTAGAAATACATGAGCACAAACATGTCAACGGCATGATGAAAATGCAACAGGTTAAAGCCGTCACCATTAAGGGCCATGAAAGCCTAAGCTTTGAGCCTGGTGGTTACCATTTAATGGTATTTGATCCACAAGAACCGCTAAAAGTAGGGCAAGAACGTAAACTCACGCTATATTTTAGTGACGGTAACCGCTTGTTTACTAATGCTCAAGTGGTTTCGCTTGAAGCGCAAGCTGCGCATTCAAAGCCATCTAAAAAACAACACGCTCATCACTAGGAGGATAAATGTCGCAACATAAAGGAAAAATAGCTGGTGCCTTGGTGGTACTACTTATTATTTTTTACGCTATTGCAGTTTATTGGAGCATTGAGCCGGCACGTTTTAACGTAGTAACTAATGCAAAAGAAACCGCGCAAGCACGCAACGAAAAAATGGTAACAGGCTATACAACCACCTCAACGCTTATTACCGTTGCTAGCACATTACTTGATAAGCAAGGTGGATATCTATCAAACGATGTGATGCCGCCAAGTGTGATAATGGATGACATGCCTGCGTGGGAATATGGCGCGCTTGAAATGGTGCGTGATTTAGCGCTATCAATGCGTAAAGACTTTAGCCGTTCACAGTCGCAATCTACCGAACATGAAGCCCTTAAAAAAGCGCAGCCACAATTTAATATTAGCTCTGAGGCATGGGCGTGGCCAAGTGCCGAGGGAGAGTACCAAAAGGGAATAGACTACCTTCTTGTGTACCGCTCACAAATTGCTAACGAGCATGAGCGCGATAGCCAATTTTATTCACGTGCAGATAATCTACGTAGCTGGTTAAAAGAAGCCGAAAAGCGTTTAGGCAGTTTAAGTCAGCGTTTAAGTGCAAGTGTTGGCCAAGACAAAGTAAATACCGATTTAGCCGGTAACTCTTCAAACACGCAAGCGACCTACACACCACTTCAGCAACAAGTAAGAACGTCGTGGTGGGAAATAGACGACGTGTTTTACGAGTCGCGCGGTGCAACGTGGGCGTTATTACACTTTTTACAAGCGGTTGAGTATGACTTTGCTGATGTATTAGAAAAGAAAAATGCACGTGTAAGCTTACAGCAAATTATACGTGAGCTTGAGGCAACACAAGAAACCGTGTGGAGCCCAATTATATTAAACGGGAATGGTTTTGGCTTTGTGGCAAATCATTCTTTAGTTATGGCAAATTATATTTCAAGAGCCAATGCGGCTTTAATCGAACTTAGCGAACTACTAGCTCAAGGATAAAAAATGAAAAAGTATTGTTTAGCAGCTGCCCTTTCAATGGCATGTTTAGCCCCTGCAGCACAGGCAGACACTCTATTAGGTTTATATGTAGGTGTTGATGGCTGGCAGTCAGATAACGACGGTCAGTTTTCTTACAAAGATAACGCACCACAAGATTTTAATTTTGAAGACGAAACCTTTATTAGCTACTACGCGGCACTAGAGCACCCAGTGCCATTAGTTCCTAACCTAAAGCTTAAATACACTGAGCTTGAACTTAATGGCTCAGCAACCCTTACTGATACGTTTAGCTTTAATGGCTCAGATTACGTAGTTGGTACAACTGCAAATACATTAAGTGATTTAACTCACATTGATTACATTCTTTATTACGAAATTTTTGATAACGATTTAATTTCAATTGATTTAGGTTTAAACGCAAAGCAGTTTGACGGTGACATTGTTGTAACTGGTACCACTCAACAAGGTGGCACTAACTTCTCTGAGACTAAAGATTTTTCGGGCTTTGTTCCACTTGCTTATGGTCGTGCTGAAGCAGGCTTACCATTTACGGGTTTGAGCGTGTTTTTTGAAGGCAGCTTTTTAGCTATCGACGATAGTAAAGTACAAGACTACCAAGTAGGCGTAGCGTATGAACTTATTGATAACCTAGCGGTAGATGTAGCTATTAAAGCGGGTTACCGCTCAATGACGTTAGAGCTAGATGATGTTGATGATATTAATACCGATATTGACGCATCAGGCCCATTTGCGGGTATTCAAGTTCACTTTTAATTAGTGAGCTTACAGCGTGGTGTGTTATTTATTAACATGCCACGTTAAATCAAACTCTCCCTCCAATGCATTATTAATTAATTGCTTATACACCTTATTTACAGGGTAATTTATAAGCTTAGAAAGCTCATCGCCAGTTTGGGTAAACTTGTAATAGCTTAATACTAAGTCACTGCTTTTAGCTCTTAACATCACTTTTTGCGATAAAAACGACAGGGTGAGTTCTTGGCCTGCTTTTAATACCGCCGATTCTATTTCTTTTCTGTAGAGTAAATTAAGATCCATTAGCGTTAAAATATCAGGAAAGCTGATCCCCGTTTTTCCTAAATTAAGCGATACCTTATTGCCTTTTCGTAGTAAGTCGAAAAGCGAAGGCTTTTTATAAAACCCTAATAAAATAAAGTGGCTGTCGTCTTTTGCGTTGTAGCTGCTCAGCGATACACACTTTTGTAATGCATCAGCTTCGCGTTGGGTCATATGCTTGAGTGTTTGTAAGCTTTTTATAGAAAATGTACCGGGGTTGAGCGTCTCGCCAGTTAAAATTTTAGCCCACAGTGTTTGCATCGATTCATTTGAGGTGTCTTCACATAAGGCAATAAAGCGCTCTATCCAGTCGGCATCTGGTTGCTTATTGCTTGCCACATCGGGGCAAAATTCCATTGCTTTAGCTAAAATGGTTTCTATATTTTGCTGCTGTTTTATAAGCAGTAAATCTTGGCGCTTTTGGGCGCGCGCTAAAATAGGGTTATCGCTATTTATGTGATAAAGCGGGTTTAGATCGCCTTTAGAACCGTAACTTTGATCTGTACTTGGTTGCCCAGTATTTGTGGTTATTTTTTTTACGGGGTAACCAAGTAAAGACTCAATTATATTGGCGAGGTTAATTCTCGCTTGGGCTGATTTTACTGTCATCGTTATCCAGCTGTGTTTTTTGGTCGCGTAATTGCGCCACTGTTTGTAAGTTATTTAAGCCAAGTGACACTGTATTGCTTAATACATACTCGCTAAAAATTGATAGATAACCCGAAATTAGCGGGGTATTGGTTTGGCCATTAATATTACACGTTACATTTACCACACCTTCTACTTCGGTAAATGTAATTTCACCTTCAATAATATGCTCATTTTTTAAAAGCGCATTAAAGGTCATTTTATTTTGTGAAAGCGAAGTAATGGTCATTTCTCCATACCCCCAGTCACTTTGCCACGATTGATGCGCGCCTATACCTCGACTAGGTTCGCCTAAAGTAAAAGTGATAGACGGATCTACTTTGCCCCAAGGTGACCATGTATGCCAAAGGCTAAAGTCAGACACAAGCGATTTAACGGTCGCTACATTGGCATTTATTTGTATGTTTTTATTTACGCTGTAATTTTGCGGCAGGGTTAAACCAATCAAAATAGCCACTAAAACTAACAATAAGAGCGTTTTTATAAGGATTTTAAAAAATTTAATAGGCACACCTTTTACGAGTTTTTTAGTTTGAAATATAACAACTTTTTATTAATCGACTATAGTATGAATTAGCCTATAAACCAAAAATATATTTTTAGCACATAGGTATGAGCTTATATAAGTATTAAAACTGATAAAGGGTAGATAATGTCGTCAGAGCAAAGCGATTTTTTATTTTTAGCGCCAGACAACGAAGAAGAAATAACCCAAGAATTATCTGATTTTTGGGATGTTTTGATCGTTGATGACGATCCTGAAATACATTCAGTGACTAAGCTTGCATTGTCGGGCGTAGAGTTTTGGGGGGCAGGGCTGCGTTTTCACGATGCGTACTCTGGCAGCGAAGCCATCGAAATACTCAAAAACAATAATACAATATCCGTTATTTTTTTAGATGTAGTGATGGAATCTGATGATGCGGGTTTGCAAGTTGTAAAGCGCGTACGCGAAGAGCTTAACAACCAGCATGTGCGAATTATTTTACGTACCGGCCAAGCGGGCAACACCCCAGAAGAAAAAGTAATTCGCGAATATGACATTAACGATTATAAAACAAAAACAGAGTTAACTCGTTCTAAATTAGTAACTTCTTTAATTACCGCTATTCGCTCGTACGAGCAAGTGTGCCAACTTGAGTATCAAAGTGATGCAATGAACACCATTGTTTCGGCTTCAAAGTCTATTTTAGGGCTTACCGATATTAAAGTGTTGTGCAAAGAGATTATTAAACACTTGGGCATTATTTTAGAGTGTCAGCAAGTTGGGTTGGTATGCAGTAAGCTAGATGGCGATAACTTTATTCAAGTATTGGGTGGCAGTGGCCATTATGAGAGCTACTTTGGTGAAAAGCTTGTTAATGTTGATAGCATTGCGCTTGAGCAAGTAGAGCAGTGTTTTGAGTCGGCTCAGCATTGCCAAACTGATTCGAGCGTAACTTTTATTGTTAAAAGTAAGCACCGCCAGGCTGCTATTTATTTAGAGTGCGAGCATAAACCGAGTGATGCGCAGCTGCAATTTGCAGAGATTTTTCTTACTAATGTGAGTGTAGCCCTTGATAACGTAAGGCTGTTTGTAAAACTAAGAGATGCGGCCTACAAAGACGTACTAACCGGTATTTCTAATCGTACTAATTTTATTGAGCGGGTGGTGCGTTATCAAAAACCACATGTTAATGACTACGTTTTTGTATTAATTGATGTGATTGGTTTTGCAGATATTAACAATGGCTTAGGACAAGAAATTGGCAATCATTTGTTAATCGAGATTGTAAAGCGGCTTAAAGATGCTTACCCAGACGCAAAGTTATTGTCGCGTATTGGCGCAGATGTATTTGCCTTTATTATTAGCCAAACGGAGTTTGACCTTGAACAATTTAACGACGTGCTAAGTGTGCCTTTTAGTGCTGGCGAGCATATTTTGCCTGTCGATTTTAGAATTGGTTTATGTCAGCAGCAAGACTTTCAAAGTACTGGGTTAGATACACTCAAAGTTGCCTATATTGCATTAAACCAAGCTAAAAAGCTTAGATGCAAAGAGGGTATTTACTACGATATTGATATGCAAGACAAAATGGCTTGGCGCTTAGGTATCATTAGGCAGTTACGTCATGACTTTGCTCGGCAAAAGCTCCAAGTGTGGTATCAACCTCAGCTTTCACTTGATAATTTATCTTTGATTGGCTGTGAAGCATTGCTGCGCTGGCCATCAGAAGATGGCTCGTTTATATCTCCCGCGGTGTTTGTGCCTTTAGCAGAGCATGCCGGTTTAATTGTTGATATTGGCCAATGGGTTTTAGAACAAGCTTGCCAACAGCAAAAACGCTTAGAGGCACTCGGTGAAGAAATTTGCATTGCTGTAAATGTATCTGTGCCGCAATTTAAGGTTAAAGGCTACGCTACAACAGTAAAAAACACCTTACAAAAGTACGATGTTAAACCCTGTAATATAGAGTTAGAAGTGACTGAAAGCGTGGTAATGGATGAATTAGAAACCGTGATCAATACCCTAAAAGAGTTAAAAGAATTAGGCGTAGAAGTGGCGATTGATGATTTTGGAACGGGCTTTTCTTCGTTAAGTTACTTACAAAGTTTACCGCTTGACAGGCTTAAAATAGACCGCGCATTTGTAAAAGATTTACCCGATAACGACACCGGTGCTATTGCTGCTTTGGTGGTGTCGCTTGGTGCTAAACTAGGACTAAAAACAATTGCTGAAGGTGTAGAAACACAGCAGCAGGCAGAGTTTTTGAAAAACTTAGGGTGTGATGAAGTACAAGGTTTTATGTACGCTAAGCCAATGCCTGAGCACGAACTTTTAGAGTTTATTAAAGAGCGAAGTAAAAAAACTTAATATAAACAGACTTTACAGTAGGCGCGATATCTCTAGGTAATGTTGTATAAATAAGCAATGTATTAGGATATAATTCGCGCCTTTTGTTATTCTACGGCCAAAACTATGAGCTCCCTTAAAGCTGAACGCGCGCTATTTTCATACCCCAAATATTGGGCAGAATGTTATGGCACCGCCCCATTTTTACCTACCACTCGCGAAGAAATGGACGCTCTTGGCTGGGATAGCTGCGACATTATAATTATTAGCGGCGATGCCTATGTTGATCACCCTAGTTTTGGTATGGCGGTTATTGGCCGTGTACTTGAAGCGCAAGGCTTTAGAGTAGGTATAATTGCTCAGCCAGATTGGCAATCAAAAGATGCCTTTATGGGGCTTGGTAAACCAAACTTATTTTTTGGTGTAACAGCCGGCAACATGGATTCGATGATCAACCGCTACACGGCAGAAAAACGAATGCGCCATGACGATGCCTATACACCAGGTAATGTGGGCGGCAAGCGCCCTGACCGTGCGGTGATGATTTACTCTCAGCGCTTACGCGAAGCCTACAAAGGTGTGCCTATTGTTATTGGTGGTATTGAAGCAAGCTTGCGCCGTATTGCTCATTACGACTACTGGCAAGAAAAAGTACGCCGTAGTATTTTATTTGATGCCAAAGCCGACATCCTTATTTATGGTAATGCAGAGCGCCCGCTGGTGGAAGTAGCCCATCGTATAGCCGCTGGCGAAACTATGGATACAATTCAGGATATTCGTGGTACAGCGGTTATTCGTAAAGAGCCAATACCGGGCTGGCGCGGAAGTGATTCAACAGCGATTGATAAAATTGGCAAAATTGACCCTATCCCAAACCCCTATGGGGCTGATGATGTTGGGTGTAGTAAATCAGAGTTTAAGCAAGCCGGTATTGATTTAAAAGCAGAGGCCGCTAAGCCTATAACTATTCAGCCTGCGCGTCCTAAACCGTGGGAAAAAACATACGTTAAACTGCCTGCATTTGAGCAAGTAAGTGTTAATAAACCGCTTTATGCCCATGCTTCGCGCATTTTGCACCAAGAGACCAACCCAGGTTGTGCTCGTGCGTTATTTCAGCGCCATGGCGATCGCTCTATTTGGGTTAACCCGCCGGCATTTCCGCTCGAAACCCATGAGATGGATGATGTATTTGGTTTGCCTTATCAGCGTATACCGCACCCAAGTTATGGTGATGCAAAAATACCAGCCTACGATATGATTAAAACGTCGGTTAATATTATGCGTGGCTGTTTTGGTGGCTGTTCGTTCTGCTCTATTACCGAGCATGAAGGACGTATTATTCAAAGTCGCTCGCAAGAGTCGATTATTGATGAAATAGAACAAATTAGAGATAAAGTACCTGGTTTTACCGGTGTTATCTCTGATTTAGGTGGCCCAACGGCCAACATGTATAAATTGCGCTGTACGAGCAAAAAAGCAGAAAGTACCTGTAGACGACTTTCATGTGTTTATCCTGATATATGTAAGCACATGGATACAGACCATACACCTACTATCGATTTATACAAAAAAGCCCGTGAAGTGAAAGGCATTAAAAAGATTTTGATCGCCTCAGGCGTTCGTTACGATCTAGCCGTACAAGACCCTCGCTATGTAAAAGAGCTGGTGACACATCATGTGGGTGGCTATTTAAAAATTGCCCCTGAGCACACAGAAGATGGCCCTTTGTCTAAAATGATGAAGCCGGGCATGGGTGCTTACGATCAATTTAAAGAGCTATTTGATAAGTACTCAAAAGAAGCGGGTAAAAAGCAGTATTTAATCCCGTACTTTATTTCAGCGCACCCAGGTACCAAAGACGAAGACATGGTTAACATGGCATTGTGGCTTAAATCTAACGACTTTAAGTTAGACCAAGTACAAAACTTTTACCCGTCGCCTATGGCCAATGCAACCACCATTTACCATACAGAAATGAACTCGTTGCGTAATATTAAAAACAACAAAGAGCAAGTACCCGTGCCAAAAGGAGCGCGCCAACGTCGCTTACACAAAGCCATATTGCGTTATCACGATCCATCTGGTTGGCCAATGATCCGCGATGCACTGCGTAGTATGGGTAAAGCCAATTTAATTGGTAAAGGCCCAAATTGCTTAGTGCCAGAAGAAGGCCGCGATGAAAAAGTACATAAAGGCGCTGGTAAAGGTAAAGGAGGGCGCCCAGCCTTAACTCGCCATACTGGGTTTAGCCAATTTAAAAAGGCTAACACTAAGCCTAAAGTGGGCGGCAATCGCCAGCGTGCTTCTCGCTAAGCGTTAAAACAAGTAAACAAAAAACCCGATACTGAGTAACAGTATCGGGTTTTTTATTGCGTTAATTTACTGCTGTTAGGTGTGCATTACACCTTAAAGTTTTCTACCGATATTCTTAGCTCTTCAGCAAGTTTGGCTACTTCTGAGCTTGAAATGTTTGTTTGATTTGCACCCTCAGCTGTTTGCTCGGCTATGGCTACAATAGATTCTAAACGTTCACTAATTTCTTGTGATACTTGTTGTTGCTCTTGAGCTGCGGTAGAGATTTCTTCACTTACATCGTGTGCTTGCGATACGGCAAGTGTGATTGAGTCTAATGCGCTGCTTGCTAAGTCGCTTTGTTCAACACATGACTCTGCTTGCTGTTTACCTTTATACATTGCTGTTACAGCCGCTTCTGCGCCACTTTGAAGCGATTCAATCATAGATTGTATCTCTTGGGTCGACTCTTGCGTTTTGCTTGCCAGTGAGCGTACTTCATCCGCTACTACTGCAAAACCTCGGCCATATTCACCGGCACGTGCCGCTTCAATTGCAGCGTTAAGTGCTAATAGGTTGGTTTGCTCTGCAATGCCGCGTATTACATCTAAAATACTGCCTATAGATGCGCTGTCTTGATGAAGCTTATTAATAACACCTGATGCATCGTCCACCTCGCGAGCAAGTTGCTCAATAGTGGCTTTATTTTGATGAGATATCCCTTTTACACGTTCAGCTTCTTTATCGGCATTTTTAATTTCGTTAAGTGCCTGTTGTGCGCTGTTGCTTACTGTTTGCGACGTGCTGCTCATTTCGGTTGTGGCTGTTGCTGCTTGCTCTACTTGTGCTTGTTGGTTACGGATAGCTTGGCTTGACTCACCGGTAATGGCCGATGTTTGCTCAGACGCCGCTGCTAGTTGAGTTGAGCGTGAAATAATGCCCTTAATTAAGCTACGTAGGCTATCTATAAGGGTGTTACAGCTTTTTGATAGCTCGCCAAATTCATCTTTTGCAGAGTCATCTAAGCGTTGGGTCATATCACCGCTGGCAACAATATCTAAAATCCGATTAACCTCAGCCAGTGGCTTAGTGATTCTATTAACGGTAAGAATCGCAATTGCGATTGCAATTAACGTTGCGATGATCATGCCTGCCCATGTCCAGAGCGTCGCTGAGTCTACATCCTCGCGAACACCTTCTTGTAATTTGTAAGCTACAGTACTTGCTTGTGTCACTAAATCATCAATTTGCGACAGTGCCATAGTGGTCGCTTGCTCTGATTGGGCAAGTTCTTTTTCGGTAAGTGCGATAGCGTCAATAAGGCGCTGCTTATTGGCCGCTAGGCTATTATTACCGCTAATATTTTCTATCAGCGTATCAACGTATGCTTGTAAATCACTGTATAGGTCGTTGTTATCTTGCTCTATAGCTGGCTTTATTAACGTTAAAGTACGAATTACTTCGTCAAGGTAATAAGCTTGCTCATTTTTTACAATATCTAAGGTGTTTGTCGTCTTAACCGTGAGCATATCGGTACTGTTACTCACCACAGACATAAAGTTGTTTTCTAAGTTATTGGCGGCTTGGTAAGCGCGTGGGTGATTTTGCTCAAAGTTAGTAATATCTGTGATATCAAGCACGACTGAATTGGCATCTTCAGCTGCAATCTCAATTGTTTCAAGCTGTGCTGTGAGGGTTTTATTAAGTGCTAGTTGTTTATCTTTATCAGCTAATAGGTTTTCGACCGTACCTAAAAAGCTTAAGTAGGTTTTTTCTACAGCTTGGCTTTTTTGACTCAGTGATGCATCGTTTTTTACAACACGTTGAAGGTCGGCGTGCAGCGAGTTGAATTTGTCTTTTTGCTCAAGTACTTTTTGTTTTATAGGGGTGAGCTGTGCGCTTGAGGTGGTATAAAAACTAGCTTGGGCTGCTTTACTCATTAAAATAAATTCAGCTTGTAGTTCTGAGCTTTTATTAAGCGCGGGCAGTGATAACTGGTTTACCTGCTGGGTAGAGCGGTCAATGCTCGCAATTTTTATTAAAGAGTTACCACCAATGATTATGAGTAATAAGGTGATAAATATAAAACCACACCAAATTCGTTGGCTTACTGTCAGATTCATATGGATTTCCAATTAAAGTACTTCAATCACATCTTATCGGCTTTTTAACCAATAAGTTAAGCAATTAATATCTATTAATTTAAATTTAACATATGTGCTGGGGTTTTACAGTTTATTTAGATAAAAGCGTCGGCTTTTCTACTATTTTTTGCTTAGTTTGCAAGTTCATCATCGTTAAAGCACCGCCCCATACGCATCCGGTATCGAGCGCATGTATGTGATTGAGCTGAGTAACCCCTTCAAGAGCGGCCCAATGGCCAAATATAAGGTTGTTTTCTAATGCTTTTATATTAGGGTGAGTGAACCAGGCTGTTAACGTTTTATTATCGCTAATTGCGCCTTTCGCACTAAGCTCTAACGTGTTGTTGCTGGTTAAAAAGCGCATGCGGGTAAAGTAGTTAACAATGTACCTAAACTTATCAAATTCGTTTAAATCGTCATGCCATATCGCGGGGTGGGGCTGATACATTTTTTCAAAAAAGTGCTTAGCATTAGCCGATTGATAACAACTCTGAGCAAACTGTGCGTGTTTAAGTGCGCTTTCTATAGACCAATTAGGGTTAAGCCCTGCATGCGATATAAAGCTGCGGTGCTGTGCTAAATAAATAGCAAGCGGCTGAGTTTGCAAATAGGCTATATAGTGATGAAGCTTTTTACTATCAAAAATAGCACCGAGTTTATCTTTGGGGTTGATTGGCTTATTAAGATAGTGACAGGCAACCATGTGTAAATCATGATTGCCTAAAGTAACACTCATGCTGTCTTGATGGCGATAAATATAATCTAGGCAGGCCAGAGAGTCCGGCCCACGTGCGACGATATCGCCCACTAAATAAAGGTGATCTTTGCTTGGGTTAAAGTCAACCCGTTTGAGCAAGCGGCTAAACTCTTTAAAGCAGCCTTGTAAATCACCAATTGCGTAATCAGCCATGGCGCTTTTTACTAATGTAAAATGTTAGGGCACGCTAAACGAAATACGCTTATAGGTGCTTCAAACTCAGAGCCAAACTCATTGCGCAGTGTGTAGTGTCCCTGCATGGTGCCAACAGGGGTGTCTAATATTGCGCCACTGGTGTATTTGTAAGTTTCGCCTGGGCCTATAACGGGGGTTTCGCCCACAACGCCTTCGCCCTCTACTTCAACTTCTTTACCATTGGCATCGGTGATCAACCAATAACGGCTTAAAAGTGTAGCGCTGCAAAGACTGTGGTTTTTAATTGTCACTGAGTAGGCAAAAACGTACTTTTCTAGCTCAGGCTGAGATTGCCCTTCAACATAAAAAGTCTCTACAGAGACTTTTACAGGAGAGCTAATATTACTGCTTGTTGTCATAAATCCAATTAGCTATATCAATAAATTGTTGTAACGTTAGGCTTTCAGCACGCAAAGTAATATCAATACCAATGCTGGTAAGCTCATCTGCGGTGAGTAAGTTGCCTAAGCTGTTACGCAATGTTTTACGGCGTTGATTAAAGGCTTCTAAACACACGGTGTTTAAAATTTTCACGCTTTTAGCGGTACGTTGCTCGGCTTTTTTAGGGATCAGACGAATAACCGCAGAGTCTACTTTAGGTGCTGGTTTAAAACATTCTGGCGGTACTTCAACCACGGGCATTGCGTGGCAGTAGTATTGCGTCATCACACTTAAGCGGCCAAAGGTTTTGCTGCCTGGGCCTGCAACCATACGTTTTACTACTTCTTTTTGCAGCATAAAGTGCATGTGCTCAATATGATCAGCAAACTCAAAAAGATGAAACAGTAATGGCGTAGAAATATTGTAAGGCAGGTTACCAAACACTTTTAATTTTTTGTCATCGCGTACAAGGCTTGCAAAGTCAAACTTCATTGCATCGCCTTGGTTTACGTTTAATTTAGGACCTAAAAAAGGGTGCTCAATTAAACGCTGAGCTAAGTCTTTATCTAGCTCAACAACAGTAAGTTGGCCGCTTAAATCGGCAACAGGCTCGGTAATTGCGCCTAAACCTGGGCCAATCTCTACTAGGTTGTCTTGTGGTTTAGGATCGATTGCAGTCACTATTTTATCAATGATAGATTCATCAAATAAAAAGTTTTGCCCAAAACGTTTACGGGCGCGGTGTCCTAAATGTACTTTATCGGTCATTGATTCTGTGCTTTTTCATGGGCGAGCTTAATTGCTTCGCGGATCGCTAATTCAAAACTGCCAACTTCAGCGTCACCGGTGCCTGCTAAATCAAGCGCAGTACCGTGATCAACCGAAGTGCGGATAAATGGTAAACCTAAGGTTATATTTACCGAGTTACCAAATCCCTTGTATTTTAGCACAGGTAAACCCTGATCGTGATACATAGCAAGCACGGCATCGGCTTGAGAGAGGTATTTATCCTGAAATAGGGTATCGGCAGGAAGCGGACCAATTAAATTCATGCCTTGGCTGTTTAAGAGCTCAAGCGTAGGTGAAATTGTTTCTATTTCTTCAGTGCCTAAATGACCGTCTTCGCCGGCATGGGGGTTTAATCCACACACTAAAATTTTTGGTTGCTCAATACCAAACTTAGTTTGTAAGTCGTGGTTTAAAATACTAATAACTTTGGTTAAGCGCTCTTGTGTAATTGCACGCGATACATAAGCCAGTGGTATATGCGTTGTTACTAGGGCAACACGCAAGCCTTCAGTTGCTAGCATCATTACGACATCAGAGGTGCCCGATTGCTGAGCAAAGTACTCCGTGTGGCCACTAAAGGAAATACCGGCTTTATTAATAATCCCTTTGTGAACAGGGCCCGTGACAACGGCATCAAAGGTACCGTCCATATTTTTTTCGCTGGCAATACGTAAGGTATCAAGCACGTATTGGCCGTTTAAGTCGTCTAGTTCACCTAGCTTAACGTCAGTGCCTAAATCTACTTGGTGAATATAAATGCTACCTGCAGGCGCTTTAGCTGCAGGGGCATTTTCATCAAAATCAATTAGCTCAATATTAAGGCCCAAGTGTTGAGCGCGTTCTTTTAATAACTGTTTGTCGGCGATAGCGACCAGTTGAGCTTGCCATGGTTGCTGAGCTAATTGCAGCAGCAAGTCAGGGCCAATCCCCGCAGGTTCACCCGGGGTAATTGCAATTCGTAATGTCATAATTACTCGTCTATAGGGAAAATTTCAACATGGGCTTGTTCGCGCATTTCTTGCTGCCAGTTAAAACTTTCCTCTTTAAATTTACGATTAAACAACATGCCGTGCGCACGGTTACGTTTAGCTAGCTCGGTTTTATCTGCTACACGTTTATCTAAAAGTTGTACTATGTGCCAACCAAATTGTGTTCTAAATGGTTCACTAATTTGATTTTTATCAAGTGATAACAAAGTATCTTTAAACGCCGGTACATACGTTGTAGGGTCAGTCCAATCATACTCACCGCCTTTAAGGGCTGAGCCTGGATCTTCTGAGTATTCTTTAGCAAGCTCAGCAAAGTCTGCTTTTCCTGCGCGTAAATCTTTGGCAAATCCTGCTAGCATGCTACGTGCTTTTTCTTCACTTAAAATAATTGAAGGCTTAATAAGAATATGGCGTGAGCGTACTTCTGTGGTTTCTACTAATTGGCGACCACGTACATCTTGCACCTTAATTATGTGAAAGCCAGCACCCGAGCGAAGCGGGCCAACAATAGCGCCTTTCTTTTGACCTTTTACAGCTTCGGCAAATAACGAAGGCATTTCGTTGATACCCATATAACCGAGTTGTCCGCCTTCAAGCGCTTTTGAGCCACCTGATGATGAAATAGCGATGCGTTTAAACTCTTGGCCATCGTTTAATAGCTCAATAACTTTGTCAGCACGGGTTTTCGCACTGGTGATTTCATCTGCTGTTGCATCGTTAGGAATATCAATAAGGATGTGGCCAATATCATACTCTTCAGAGTTTTGACCTTGGCTTTCCATTATTTTTAACAGGTTATCTACTTCTTGTTGGCTAATATAGATTCGACGATCTACATTGGCACGGGTAACCTGTTGGGTGGTGATTTCTTTACGAATTTCTTCGCGGTAGGCTTGAAAGCTCTCGCCAGCGGCTTCAATGGTACGACGAAGATCGGCAATGCTGCCGCCTTGATCTTTTGCCATATTTGCGAGTGTTTGGTCTAACTGGCTGTCTGAAATTTCAAGGCCCATACGTTCAGCCATTTGCATCATAAGCGTTTGGTTAACTAAACGCTCAACGGCTTGTACGCGAAGCGTTTCGTCTTTAGGAAGTTGTTGGCCTTGCTCTGCGGCTTGCTTTTTAACACGATTAATTATGGTGTCTACTTCACTTTTTAAAATTACGCCTTGGTTTACAACACCAATTACTTTGTCGATTTCCTGTGGGGCGGCAAATGCGCCATGGCATAAGCTTAAGCTTAAAATAGCTGTTGATAATAGTTTTTTTAAATTCATATTCTTTTTACTACTCTTCTAATAGTACTGCTTTAAAACAGGGCGTACTGCATTTTAGGGCTTTAAAGTATCACCTTAATTGCTCGTTTGCCTTAATTATTAAGAAAATACGGTCTACGGTAGCCAAAAATACCTTGTTGTAATAATTTTTGTGCATCGTAACGGCTCTTACTGCCAAGCCCTTTTAATACAAAGTTTAAACTAATACCTGAATCAAAAGTGGCTTGTTGCTGCCCGATAGAATGATTTAAATCGGTTTCAATCTGACGGTGACCAGTAATTTGGATTGCCCAACAGCATGACTCATACTGTAATCCGCTTAAAAATTCGATGCTTCGATTATTTTCAAGGTCCCGGTGGTAGCTTGCAATAAATTGCCACTGATCACTAATTGGGATACTTGTAAATACACCCGTTTGCTCGATTGTATTTCCTGAGACATCATTTGCATAGCGATGGTTCAATTGAACTAGCTCATTATTGTCACCTTTGTAATCGAGGGTGACATTTGACTGGATCATTTGTTTACCATCCGTGTCGTATTGCATACCCGCTGAGAGGTACCAACGGCGGTGCCAATGTAGCATTGTTTGCGCTGCAAAAAGGGCGTTGTAGTTTGTCTCTGAGTCTAAATCTTGCTCGGTAGGTTTAGCCGAGTCATTTAGGTAAAAAATTTGACCCGCGCTAAAGTTAAACACTTCTTCGTGTTTATTATCAAATAAGCGTGTTGTTGCACCTAACGTAAATTGGTTAGCTGCGGCTATACGGTCTACACCCGAAAAGCGCGTATCTCTAAATAGGCCAAAAAAGTCATCCTGTAGGCGAGTGGTGTCAAATAGGCCTATCTCAGATTGATCCTTATTAGGGGTATATAAATACTGTATTTGTGGCTCAAGAGTTTGAATGCCATCTTCAAAAAAGGTCGAGGTGTCACGTTCAAAGTTAAGCTGCGAGTACAAACGTACTTTTGGCAAGGTACGCGAAACGCTATCGCTATATTGAGTGCCCGTTAAATTACCACTTTGCTTGTAGTTAGTTTGCAATAAGCTCACTTCTGAGAGAAACGACCACGCATGCGTTGCGTAGTTAAAGCGCGCTTTTGGCTCTACGTGTACGCGGGTAGCACTGTCGATGGCAATTTCTGAAGATTCGTTGGTAAAGTGGCTTACTTCACCCGACAAACTAAAGTCAAAGTTATCAAAACGCCATGGGGCGGTTTGTGTAAAGCTAATTTGTGGAACCGCGGCATACGACTCTAAGTGATCGCCCAGTACTTCAAAGTTTTGAAATTTAATATCGGTACGCCATGTGTCACCAAGGTGAGTCACAGAGCCGGTACGATAAAGTTGGGTATCGGTTTTATTTGCGTAATTAGAGCTTAAATCGGTGATGTAGTTGTCATCACTGACGTTAGTTACATCAATATTGGCGCGCCAGTCTTCACTTAAATAGCTTTGTTGCTGCCAATGAAACATATAGCGCTCATCAAGGCTAGGCTCCGAATCATCGCTATCTAAGTATTCAATACCGACTAAGCCTTCATGTTGCTCGCTCAGGTATCTAAACTCGGTTTGCAATTGTAAGCCTTTGCGCGACATATAACGTGGTGTAATAGTGGCGTCAAAATTAGGCGCAATATTCCAATAATAAGGCGTAACAGTTTCAAGGCCGTAACGGTCGGAGCTTGAAATGCTTGGTGTTAATAAGCCCGACTTGCGTCGCTCATCCAGCGGAAACGTGAAATAAGGTAAATATAAAACGGGGGTATCAAGAATACGTAAAACGGCGTTATAGGTTTCGCCCCAGCCTTCTTCACGAGAGAGATTAATTTCGTCGGCTTCTATTTCCCACACTGGTGTATCGCTTGGGCAAGTAGTAAAGCTTGCATTCATTAACAATAAGCCAGACTCGTTGACAGTGAGTTTTTCGGCGCCACCTTTACCTTGTTGCGCTGTTAAGCTGTAATCGGCACCTAGTAGGCTTATTTCTGAATTATTTAAATCGGCATTTAAACCTGAGCTGTTTACTTGGCTTACACGGTCTTGATAAGTAATAGGGCCTGTTGCATTAAGTAAACCGCGCTGTTTATCTATAAGCGCAGTTTGTGCGGACAAACTCATATCAAGGGTGTTAATATCAACATTGCCGGTAAATTCAGCGCTTTGTGTGCCTAGGAGCTCTACATCGTCAGCTTGTATATCAACCGATCCTACCGCTAAATTTGGTAGAGGTTGCCAAGCTCTGGTTTGCATTGAAATGCCACATAAATTGTGTGCCAGTTCAGTTTCGGCAAGCGATGGTGCGCTAATTACGCCTAGCATCAATATGCCCCAGGTTTTGCTCATTTATCGACCTTAATGCTCTTTGGTTTATTATAAGCTAGACATAATAAAGGAAAACAATGGCAAATACAGTAATTGACCTATAAAAATAGACATCTTATATAATGACACGCTTTGATAATTTACAACTATTTATAAATACGTACTTTGATGCTAAACTACACTCCTTAGTAGCCATTACTGGGGATGCCAGCTTTCGCCGTTATTACCGTTTAAGCTGTGCCGGAAAAGCGTTTATTGTGATGGACTCCGACCCACAAAAAGTAAATAACGCTCCGTATATCTCTCTTAATAAAGTATTCACCGACAACGGCTTTTTATTGCCTGAAATAATTGCAAGCGATGAAGAACAAGGCTTTTTTGTGTTAAGTGACTTAGGAAATACACACTTAGCCGATAAGCTCGATGAGCCAAATAGAGATGAATATTACAAGCAATTAATCCGTTTAGCGGCAAGCTGGGCCAAAACCCCTGAATCAGCAGCTATGCAAAATTATAATAAAGAATTTATTCATCTTGAGCTGAATATTTTTAGCCAATGGCTGGTTACTGATTTTATTGGCTTAAAATTGAGTACTGAGCAACAAACGCTTTGGCAGCAAAGCTGTGAGCTATTAACGAACGCTATGCTAGCGCAGCCTACGGTCACGGTTCATCGTGATTATCACAGCCGTAATATTATGTATAGCAATGAGCAGTGGGCAATTATAGATTACCAAGATGCCGTGCGCGGGCCGCTGTGTTATGACTTAGTGTCGCTGCTACGTGATTGCTACTTTAAGTTGCCACAAGCACAGCTTAATCAGCTGCTTGAGTACGGCTATGAAGAATTTACAGCGCAAAAATTAATAACAGATACTTCTTTTGAGCAGTTTAAACAGTGGTTTGATTTAACGGGTATTCAGCGCCATTTAAAGGCAGCGGGAATATTTTGCCGGCTCTATTTACGCGATGGTAAAACCGGCTACCTTGATAATATTTTACCGACGTTGGATTACATTGTTGATGTTGCTAAAACCTATCCAGAGCTTGCAGCCTTAAGTGAGTGGGTAAGTAGCGCTGTAATACCGCAGGTAACACTAAAATTAGCTAAGGAGCGCACATGAAAGCCATGATTTTAGCAGCCGGGCGCGGCCAGCGAATGATGCCGCTTACACAAGCTATGCCTAAACCTATGCTAAAAGTGGCGGGTAAACCGCTGATTGAGCACCATATTAATAACCTTAAAGCCGCTGGCATTACTAACATTGTTATAAACCTAGCTTGGCAAGGGGATAAAATAAAAAGCTATTTTAAAAATGGTGCTGAGTTTGGTGTGCGCATTGTATATAGCCAAGAGGCTGAGGGCGGCCTTGAAACCGCAGGCGGAATTATTCAGGCGCTGCCATTACTAGGTGAGCAATTTATTGTAATTAATGGCGATGTATACACAGATTACGATGTGAATGCGCTTACACAATTGCACCTGCAAGACGGCGAGGCCCACATAGTGTTAGTAGAAAATCCACCGCATAACGAAAAAGGGGATTTTGCGTTAAGTCACTTATCGGCTGAGAGTCAAAAGTATACATTTTCGGGAATTAGCCGTTACCACGCTAATTTTTTTAAAGGTTTAGAGCCTGGCATACGCCCGCTTGGGCCAATATTGCGAGAAAAGCTCGCCCAACAAGTTATCTCAACTGAGCTTTATATTGGTCAGTGGGACGATATCGGCACACCACAGCGACTCGCGCAGCTCAACGAGCGCATACAAAACATACTTTAATAGAGGCAGTTAATTAGATGTGGGGAAAAATACTCGGTTTTTGTTTTGGCTTTATGTTTGGCAAAATTTTTGGTGCCATTTTAGGTTTATACCTCGGCCATTTATTTGATAAAAGCTTAAAAAACGATTTTGATAAAGCCGGCGGCTTTTCAGGTTTGTTTAAAGGTGATGATGTAAACGAGCGCCAAGCGTTGTTTTTTTCGAGCTGCTTTGCGGTTATGGGGCATATTGCAAAGTCGAACGGTCGCGTAAGCGAGGTGCATATAAAAGCGGCAAGTATGTTTATGGATGAAATGGGGCTAAAGGGCGATGAGCGCCGCGAAGCTCAGCATGCATTTCAATCAGGTAAAGACAGCGACTTTTCGATTAAAGAAACAGTACACGACTTTAAAGAACGCTTTGCAAAACGTTACGACTTACTGCAACTGTTTTTAGAAATTCAAATTCAAATGGCGTTTTCTGATGGCGTGCTCGCAGAGCAAGAAAAACAGCTGTTACAAGAGGTAAGTAAGCAATTAGGTATTTCTAAAACTCATTTTGCTTTTATTCTTAAGCGTTACCAAGCTGAATTTAGTTTTAGACAGCAGCAGCAACAGTATAGACAACAGCAGCAAGGTCAAAGTAGCAGTTACCGTGAAGGCTCTGGTCATCATGTGCCCCCTAATAACAGCATGAACCGCTCACAGGCCTTGGCTTTATTAGGGTTAAGTAGTGACGCGACGCAACGAGATATTAAAGTAGCGTATCGTAAATTAATGGCGCAGCATCACCCTGATAAATTAGTATCTCAAGGGCTGCCTAAACACATGATGGAAGTAGCAGTTAAAAAAAGCCAAGATATTCAAGCGGCTTACGAGTATTTAAAAAAGGCGGCGTAAAAAACCGTCTATCACTTTAGTTAACCGTGCATGCTGCTCTGGCGCATGGCGCAGGCCAAAGAGTTGGCGCTGGCGGTAATCAAATTTAGCATTTCGATTTACCCAGCGCTGGCGGTTTTTAAGGCTCATAAGTATATCGGTATTGTCATTTGCATAGTAAATATCAAGCAAGGCGGGGGTCACCAGCGATGTGGTTTGCGCTAAACCTTTATTGCGCTGTGTATTAGGTAAATAACTACTTAAGCTTATAAACGCATCTATTCGCGAGTCTGGAAAATCTGCATAGTATTCTAGGAGTACCCCCGCACTGGTACCTTGTGCTATGACGACAATATTATTTGGCTCGCTCATCGCGTTTTGATAGAGCGCCTCATAACGCATTATTAAATTAGTTTTATAATGACTTAGTACCTCGTTACTCACCAAATCAATGGCATTAACAAAGTGTGGCTCTTGAGCCGTTGTAACAGCACCGTCGCTGTTACTTTGCGCCGTTTTTGTTGGCTCTTCATTTTGCGCTTGCGTACTTGATTGCGTGCTTGATTGGGTATCTGCTTGTGAAGCCATGTTACTTGCTTGCCAATCTATATCGGGTACTGTCATGGCATAGGTTGTGTAACCTAAATTAGTAAGCTCTTTTCGCAGGTAACTCATGCCAGCATTGCTAGTGGGGGTAGAATTCCAATCGGGGATGAGTAATACAATACCTCTAAAATCGCGGCTCATGTATTCGCTATACAAACTTAAAAATTCTGTATCACCAGCAAGTATGGGTTTAACTTCATCATTGGGTAGTAGACGTTTTATATCGCTATTTTCGATACTTGATAAAGAAGGTGGGGCTATATGCTCTGCAGCACTGGCGTATGCGCTTAAGCATAACGCAGAGCAACAACATACACTTTGTAGCGTTTTTTTGATTAGCTGCGCAGATATCATAGTAAGCCCAAAACGTGAGTAATAACTAAGTATCGGCGCGCTAAGGTAAAAGTTTAGTACTAACTTTGTGGGCTTTACCTATTAAAAGTCGGGCTCTACCTCAAAGGTCAGTACTTGCTCGGTCACGGGGTGTTTTAGTTGCAACATTTGCGCATGTAGTTGTAAACGTGGTGCCGCGGCTAGGGCCTCTTTATGGGCATAAAGTCTATCGCCCAGTATTGGGTGGCCAAGGCTTAGCATGTGCACGCGTAATTGGTGCGAGCGCCCCGTAATTGGCGTGAGCTCTACACGTGTTGCGCCCTCTTCTCGTGTAAGTATTTTAAAGTGGGTTAGCGAGGGCTTACCGTTTTCATAATCAACCATTTGCTTAGGGCGATTAGGCCAATCACAGATAAGTGGCAAATCAACCGATCCGGTATCTTGCTCAAGTTGGCCGTAAACACGTGCAATATAGCGTTTTGCAGTTTCACGTTCTTGAAACTGCATACTTAAATGCCTATGAGCTGCCTTATTCATAGCAAGGCAAAGTATGCCCGAGGTTGCCATATCTAGGCGGTGCACTATTTTAGCTGTAGGAAAAACACGGTTAACGCGATTAATTAAGCTATCGGCATGTTTTGGATCTTTACCTGGGACGGTTAAAAGTTCGCTGGGTTTATTAACGATGAGCAAGTCGTCATCTTGGTGCAGTATTGTTAAATACGGACTCATTGGGGGATTGTAATTAACTAACACGGCCGACCTCAGTAATTTTGCAGGGCGCTATTTTAGGGGAGCGAGAGCAAAGGCTCAAGGAAAAGATAAAAGTTTAATTGCGTATTTTTCAGGCTGGAGTAAAACTGCACCAGCTTAAAGTCATAGGAACACATTATGGCAAGGCAAAGTATTTCACTTACTGAACAGAATGATTTATGGCTTCGTAATTACGTTGAAAACGTGGGGGATTACACAAATAAAAGTGAATCGGTGAATGATTTAATTCGCCGTGCAAGAAGAGCAGAAGCGATAAATGGTAAGCTTGCTAACTCAGAAAAAAGCGGTTTTAGTGAACAATCGGCGTGCCGTTTGTGGCTCAGACAGCATTTATTACAGAGTTACAGAAATAGGTATTGAGATAATGGCTATATTAGGTGGCCAAGATACTGGTGAGTAATTGTAGAGGTGAATGTAAAAAGCACGGCCTGTAAACCGTGCTTTTTGAAGTGTAGTTTAGTTAAATATTGATCTAACTAACGGCTGATAGCTATAAACTAAACGCTCAAAAACCCTTTAGTGTGAAACTACGATTAAGCGTATCGCATCAAGTTTTAACTGGGCTTTTTCTATATGCGTTGTCAGCTCGCTGCGCTGCTTATCGAAGAAGGTAATTTCTTCTTGGCGAATATTAGGGTTAATTTGCTTAAGCGCTTCAAGGCGAGCTTGTTCTTCACCTAAGGTGCTTTGCATTTTTTCAAGTGACGCACTGCGAATAACCTCAAGCTGTTGCTGAGCCATCTCTTTTGCGGTGTTGATCATTGGGTGAACCGCACCTTGTAAAGCGCCTGCTAATTTACTTGCAGTTTGACGCCCAACGGCTGAAAGCTGTTGGTTAAAGCTATCAAATGCCACGTTTTCGCCGAGGTTATTACTGGCTTTATCAAGTAATATGCGAATAGGCGTTGGCGGTAAAAAGCGACCTACTTGCAGGGCTTTTGGTGCCATAGCTTCGGCTACAAATATCAGCTCAACAAAAAAGGTACCTGGTGGTAATTTTTTGTTTTTAAGCAAAGCTACAGAGGCACTACCAAAGTCATCATCACAAATCATGTCCATCGTGCCTTGCACCATAGGATGATCCCAGCTAATAAAATGCACGTCTTCTTGCGAAAGGGCGGTATCGCGGTCAAATGTAACCGTCATGCCATCTTCTTTTAAGCTTGGGAACGATGCACTTAGCATATGCTCTGTTGGCTTTAAAATAATGGTGTTTTCGCCTTTGTCTTCTTGGCTTACTCCAAAGGTGTCGAATACGTTGATCATGTAACTTGGTAACTCAAATTGGTTATCAAGTGCTTCAATTTCTTCAACCAATGAATCGGCAGCGCCTTGGCCAGATGAATGCAGCTCTAATAAACGGTCACGGCCACTTTCCATTTGTTTGCGTAGCACGGCATTTTGTTTGGCTACTTGCTCAAGTAGAGGGTCGAGCTCTTCTTCATCACAATTATGGGCAGCAATGTAATCAAGTAGGTCTTCACTAAATTCTTTATACAATAGCTGGCCAGTGGTTGATGTGCTTTCAAATGCATCAAGGCCTTCGTTGTACCAACGCAGTAATACTTCTTGCGCTGTATTTTCAAAATACGGCACATGAATATTAACATCTTTTGTTTGCCCAATACGGTCTAATCGGCCGATACGTTGTTCAAGTAAGTCAGGGTTTAGTGGTAAATCAAATAACACTAAGTGATGCGAAAACTGGAAGTTACGTCCTTCTGAGCCAATCTCTGAACACAGCAGTATTTGTGCGTTGTCGTATTCATCGGCAAAAAAGGCTGCTGCGCGGTCGCGCTCTATAATCGACATGCCCTCGTGGAACACAGATGCTTTTATTGCTTCACGCTCACGCAAAATTTGCTCAAGGCTAATAGCGGTTTCGGCTTTGGCACAAATAAGCAGTACTTTTTCGTGCTTTAGGGTTTTAAGTGTTTCGATTAACCAATCTACACGCGGATCAAATGCGCCCCAGCTTGCACTTTCACCTTCAAACTCTTGAAATATTTTTTCTGGAAACAGCGCGCGTTGTGCGCTTAGCTCTGCACTTTGTATACCGCTCATGCTGCCAAGTACTGACATTGCTGTTTTATATTGCTTTGGCAGTGCCATTGGGTAAGCATGTAATTTACGGCTAGGGTAGCCATCAATTCCGCTGCGACTGTTTCTAAACAAAATACGACCTGTGCCGTGGCGATCAAGCAGCATGTTAAGTATTTCTTTACGCGCCGGTAAATCACCTTGCTGAGCTTGTTCAAGCACATCAGTAATATCGGTTTCTTTTAATAGCTCAATAAGTGTGGCTTTGGCTGTATCATCAAGGGCTTGCGCTTGCAGTAGCTGATTTGCCGCTTCGGCAACGTCTTTGTAATTAGCTTCTTCTTCTTTGAATACATCGTAGTCGTAAAATCTATCTGGGTCGAGCAATTGCAAGCGGGCAAAGTGGCTACGGTGACCAAGTTGATCAGGCGTTGCTGTTAATAGAATAAGACCCGGAATATCTTGGCTAAGCTCAGCCATGCGCTGATATTCGGTGCTCGGCTTACCATTGTTAATGCTTAGGTGGTGAGCTTCATCAACAACTAATAAATCCCAATCAGCAAGTGTTGCTTGTTCAAACCAGCGTTTTTTCTTGGTTAAAAACTCAAGGCTGGTAAGCACTAGCTGCTCGGTATCAAATACGTTTGGCGAGTCTGCAAAGGCTTCGTCGCAGCGCTCTTCATCAAAAATAGAAAAACGTAAATTAAAGCGGCGTAGCATTTCTACTAACCATTGATGTTGCAGGTTTTCTGGCACCACAATGAGTACACGGCTAGCACGGCCACTAATGATTTGTTGGTGTAAAATCATGCCGGCTTCGATGGTTTTACCAAGGCCTACTTCATCTGAGAGCAGTACCCGTGGGGCAAAACGTTTACCTACTTCTTGTGCAATATAAAGCTGATGCGGAATAAGGTTAGCGCGCTGGCCAATTAAGCCTTTAATAGGCGATTGCTGGCGCTCAAATTGGTGTTGCCATGTTTGGTAACGTAAGGTGTAGCGATCAAAGCGATCTACTTGGCCTGCAAATAAACGATCTTGCGGTTTATTAAACTTAATAAAATGATCTAAAAAGGTTTCTTTTAGCTTTGTTTCTTCGCCGGTATCAACGCGAGTACCTACGTAGCAAAGTAGTTCACCTTGCACTTCAATAGACTCTACTTCTAATTCCCATTCTTCAACGCTTTTGATCACATCACCTGGATTAAATGCCACACGGGTAACCGGTGCTTCTGCACTAGAATAAACACGGTTTTCACCACTGGCAGGAAATAAAATGCTGACCTGGCGGCCTTCAATGGCAACTACGGTGCCTAATCCTAAATCTGACTCTGTATCACTGATCCAACGCTGACCTAAGGAAAAATTCATGTATGTCTCGTCTATGAAGAAAAAGGCGGCTATGTTACCTGTTACATAACACCACTGCAAGGCGCTATTTGACTCACTTTTAATTAATTTTATAAGTGCGAATTAATCCCATTAACAGTGCTAACAAATGGCTCTTTTTTAGGTAAATAAAAACTATATCGTGTTTGTAATAAAACGGACTTTTATGACAAATAGACTAAACTTAGATTATGCCTTAGCAATTAAGTATTGCAGGTTTGAATTTAGGCCCGTTTTACTTAGTTATTTTGGTATAGCATAAAAATCATAAAACGTAAGGAAAGTGCTATGGAAAAAGCTTCGAACCTTGAAAGTAAAATGTATGTGCTAGACACCAATGTATTACTCCACGAACCCCTCGCTTATTTGTCTTTCCAAGAACATAACGTTGTCATTCCCATGACTGTTTTAGAAGAGCTGGACCACATTAAAGATAGAAAACACGACGTAAGCCGTGATGCACGAGTGGCTATTCGCGGCTTAGATGAGGTACTAAAAGACGCAACTCCTGAGCAAATGTTGCAAGGTGTTGCACTGCCTAGTAATAAAAAGGCAAATGCCAATTCCACCGGCACGCTCATTATTGTTAATGACCATCTTTTTGCAGATTCTATTTCGGGTTTACCGGGGGATGAAAACGACCACCGCATTATTAACTGCGCCGTGTATTTACAAAAACAGCACAGCGATTCAAAAATTGTATTGGTGACAAAAGATATAAACATGCGCCTTAAAGCAAAAGGTGCAGGCCTTAAATATGTTGAAGATTACCGTACCGACCAACTAATTGATGATATTGCTTTATTAACTAGCGGCTATAAAAAAATAGAGGGTGATTTTTGGCAGCACGTAGGGCAATGCGAAACACAGCAGCACGGCCGTGATACATTTCATTATGTGGCTAAAAACTTAATTCCAGATGTGTTTTGCAATGAGTACATACTTGATGGCAGCGAGCACTTTGCTGCGCGGGTCAAATCTTACGATAACGAGCGTATTAAATTAAAAGATATTAGTGTTGAGCGTTTAATGCACCAGCAAGCGTGGGGCGTAAAACCTAAAAATATTTACCAAGGTATGGCACTCGACGCTTTGCTTGACCCTAGTATTGAGCTGGTTATTTTAACCGGCGCAGCTGGGTGCGGTAAAACATTACTAGCACTGGCCAGTGCGCTTGAAATGGTGATTGAGCGCGGTATTTACGACAAGGTCATTGTAACGCGTAATACCCCCGAAATAGCTGAGTCTATTGGTTTTTTACCCGGTACCGAAGAAGAAAAAATGGCGCCGTGGTTAGCTGCAATTACCGACACCTTAGAGGTACTACACAAAGGAGACGAGAACCCAATTTCGAGTCGCAATTACATAATGGAAAAAGCCAATGTACAGTTTAAGTCGGTGAACTTTATGCGTGGGCGTAGTATTCAAAATGCAGTGGTAATTTTACAACCCCGAATTGAAAATAATTTAAAGTTTTTACCTCATTGTTTTTCATGGCCTATAGCAAAAGTAAAAAGAATTTTCAAAAAAATTGATTTCTTTAACTACTCTAAGCAGTCCCATAATTGCAAACTTTTACTAAATATTCGAAATTTACGAGAAGAGTACTACACAAAGTCTAGCAACAATTTAACTATTTTGGAGGCTGCGTAATGAAAAGCTCTATTGATAATCGAAATCCTCGTGTACTTGATACATCAGCATTGGTCCATGATCCTAAATCGCTTCTTTCCTATCGTGATGATGTATACATTTGTTTAACCGTGTTGGAAGAATTGGACAATCTTAAAGAGAGAACTAATAAATCTGTAAGTGCAGATGCACGGATGTGTATAAGAATGTTGGAAGACATCATAAATGGACATACAGCCGAGGAAATGGAAGTAGGTATTCCTTTACCATCTACCGAAACAGCCCAGAGAGGAAAGCTTTTCATCGGAATTGACACTCAATTGGATATGGCTAGGGAGTTAAAGCACGGGATAGGAAGTGACGCTGATAACAGAATAATTAATTATGCTTTATATCTTCAAAAAGAACTCGATAAAAATGTAACAATTGTTAGTCGTGATATTAATATGCGGTTGAAAGCTCGAACAGTTGGAGTTAGGGCTGAGGATGTTGCCGTAGATAATCAAATATCAGATATTGATCTTTTATACACAGGGGTACAAGCCTTTGAAGGAGATCTTTTTGATCGAATTAAAACAGACAAAGACTTCAAGGTTTCAGGAGAAGTTTATACATTCCCAGTAAGCTTATTTAACGATGAAGTTCAGCCAAACATGTATTGGTACGATGAAGCTGGACACATTGGGCGAATTTCAGAGGTGACAGATACTGAAGTATACACAAAGCTATTGCCTCGTAAGCACGAAAAAGTATGGGGTATTTTGCCTAAAAACCAGAGACAGGCGGTGGCTTTAAGCCAATTAACAGACCCTTATTATGACTTAAATATCATACTTGGCCCAGCAGGCTCTGGGAAAACTTTTTTAGCCGTTGCGGCAGCGCTACATCAAGTATTAGAGTTGAAAAAATATAAGAAAATAGTAGTTGTTAGGTCTCGGGACTTCATGGACGACGATCCCGGCTTTTTACCCGGTGATTTAACCGAGAAATCAATGCCGTTATTAGCAGGTATCACAGATGCACTTATATCAATGCATTCAGGTGATAATAATGAAGGTAATATCAGTGCAACTGTTGAGCATATCATAGAGCGTGCCAATATAGAGTTTACCTCTATGGCTTATTTTCGAGGTCGGTCAATTGATGATGCTGTTTTAATTGTTGATGAAGCACAAAATATGACCCGTGCTCAAATTAAAGGAATGCTTAGCCGCGGTGGGAAAAATTGTCGAACGATTGTACTTGGTAATCTAGCGCAAATAGATGATAAATTTGTAACAGCAGCTTCTTCTGGTGCAAGTGCGGCTGTTAATGTTTATAGGAATTATGAAAAAGGCTCGGTGCTCATATTTGATGAAGTAGAGCGCAGTAGCTTGGCTGAATTCACTGAAAAGAATATGTAGAAGTCAAAGTTCAATTCAAATCATTTAAAATATTGCCATAATAGCCACTGCTTTTAGTAGTGGTTTTTTATTTTTTAAAGAGGGCTCTACTCACTATAGCGGACAAAGTGGGTTTAATCTAACTCAAAAGCTAAGTGTCCTGCCATGCATATCTAGTAGCATTATTTTTTGTATCAGAAAATATTCTTAAGTATATATTTGAGTGCTCACAATGCATTCTCAATAAAATCAACACAAGCGAATGGCCTAACCCAAAAAAAACATGAGGCTGGCTCCAAAGCTATAGGGTAGTCGCAAGCATCTTTATGACTTAACAGATTCTTTTTAATTTCGTGATAGAACTGAGGGAATCTAACATGTTCATCATCTACCACTAAATACTCTAAAGTTAGCTTTTGCAATCCAAAATTAATGATAAATCTCTGTTTTTCATTTGTATTTTTTACCAAGAAGTTCACTTCAGGCGAAGCTACAACACTTTTAATTGAAATAGTAGGACAGAGCGGAAAGCCGAATACAGTATATTCTTCACCCTCAATTTGAAATGGAATGGGTAGTAAATCTGGATTATTGTTACCTATATCTGTTAAAAAATCCGTACAGTTTAAGAGCCAGTCGAGATGACATTCTGTATTTTTACAAGATGTGTACTCGGCTCGATTAACTTTAGTTTTTGCCTTATTACTCAAAGAATAAGCTGACAACTCATCTAATTTAAATTTGGTGGCAATCAATCTAAATGGGGTGTTATTCACTTGAATATCTGAAAATAAAACAAAGTGGTTATTTGTCTGTGTATTAAAATATGGCTCCCAGCATAATTTTAACTCATCAACTTTAATAATATACTTTGATTCGTCATCAAGCCCAAAGAGTTTGTATAAAAGTGAAATAAGTTGAGTTCGTGTTATGTTTATAGTCACTAACTTTTCTAATCGAAGAGCCATTTTTTCTATATTTTAATTTATACAAATGTTATTTTATTTTTCTCATGAAATCAGAAGGTTAAATACCAAAAGCTTTAATTATAATATCTTCTATTTTTCCATCCACATAGTTGGTGTTCAATGTATTGTGAAGGTTATGCACAATATTGTTCATATGGGCATCAAGTAATTTGTATAAGAAAATATCAGAATTTGGCTGAAGCGAAGCCAGCAGCAATAATTGGTTATCAAATAGGTCTGAATTTAGCGAATCTCGTAAGTGAACCCAATCATCACATTGGTAGACACACATAGCTAAATGAGATTGAGCTTGTCTTAATGGAACATTAGTATTTTTAGAGAGACGTTTTGCTTGACGTTTAATGTTCGAAAGAAGTTCGTCGTTTGATAGCGACATTATTTCACCAATAGAAATACTTCAACACAAAGCCCACGCACTTTATATCGAGTATACTTATTGGAAAAACTTAAATTGATAATTCAGGGTAAACTATTTGGCTCGCCAGTGGGAGCTGGCCTCCCTGCGAGGCCACAGCTTTAAAAATTAAGCTATGGCTATTATTACATATTTTTATAAATAATGAATAAAGTAATACTTTAAACAATGTTCAGCGGAGTTAAATTTCGACTTCAATATTTAGTCGCTCATATTTGGCCTAAAAGTTTCGATGAATAAACTAGGACTTTATCTTATAGGCAGCTAAGAGCGATCAAGAGACACTTACTGTAATCATGTGCTATCAGCTCAATTCTATAAAGCGGACATTCCCGCAACTCATTTATGCCCCACAATAAGTTAACTTAATTACTCTAAAGATGGCTTTGAGCGAAAAACAGGCTTTCAGGTCATATGCACCAAAGGCCGGCACTGCTCAAAAAGCATACGTTAATAATTACTTTCTTATATTAATCATAAAAACTGGGACATAAAACGCTAATCATTGCCACATAATTGCACTCATGTACCACACTTATAATTTTAGCTCTTCAAGTCTGCATGGCTTTCCAAAAAGGTATCCCTGATAAGTATTGCAGCCCATTCTATGTAACAATGCTCGCTGATCCTCTGTCTCGACGCCCTCAGCGATGACTTGCAGACCCATGGAGCTAGCTAATGTTATAACAGCCTGAGCAATCGCCTTGTCATTGATACTGTTAATGATGTCCCGGACAAAACTCTGATCTATTTTTAACTGGTTTATAGGCAACTGTTTCAAATATGATAAAGATGAATAACCAGTACCAAAATCATCAATAGAAAACGTAACACCGCATTGCTGCAATTCTCGCATCTTAGCTTTAACATCTGGAATATTATTAGCCAAGAGTGACTCTGTTATTTCTAACTTTAGCAGTTGAGGATTAGCGCCTGAACTTCTCAATGAGTTGATCACTTTCTGAACAAAGTTATCTTTGCTAAATTGAACCACGCTAATATTAACCGCAACGCTTAGATTTTTCGTAACAGGTTGTTTAGCCCAATTGGCTAAAGTCTCACACGCCTGTTGTAATATCCAATCCCCAATAGGCACAATAAGGCCTGTTTCTTCTGTTAGAGGGATAAATTGTGCCGGTGAAATCATCCCTTTTTCTGGATGAAACCAGCGTAACAGCGCTTCGACACCAACAACCCGCCCATGCTGGTCAATCTGCTTTTGATAGAAAAGAGTAAATTGTCTTTGCTGTATTGCGTTATACAAGTCGTGGATCAAGGTCGCTTTTGAGCTAACTGCAACCTGCATCTTGGGATCAAAAAATTGCACGGTATTGCGACCAGCCTCTTTAGCCTTATACATTGCCATGTCGGCTTGTTTTAATAGGTCCTCTGTTGGGACGCTTGTGCTATTAAACAGTGTTACCCCGATGCTTGCGGAGCTATTGCAAGTTAAACCCTCTAAGTCATATTCCTGCGCTAAGTGAGCCATGATTTTTTGCGCAAGTGATTCAGCCTGATTAGCAGCTGTTTCTTTATCATTACTTAAGTCTGATACTACGACAACAAACTCATCCCCCCCTAACCGTGACACCGTATCACCCTGCCTAACTGAACTAACCAATCGTTCAGCGACTCGGCATAACAATAAATCGCCTTTATTGTGACCAGCACTGTCGTTAAGATTTTTGAAGTTATCTAAATCAAGAAACATTAAAGCCGCAAAATTGTTGGCGCGTGAACAATGTGTCATTGCCCCCTGTAATCGGTCTAATAACAACCGTCGATTTGGTAGTAATGTGAGTGGGTCATAAAATGCTAACTGATGTATTTCTTGCTCACGCTTTTTACGCTGAGTGATGTCCCGCACGATTCCAATGAAATTAGTTTCACCAGCCATTTTTACTTCAACAACACCCAGCTCAATAGGAAATGTTGTACCATTTTTGTGCAATGCATCAAGTTCACGAATACGATCGGTAATGTCGCTGATACCACGGTTAATATAATTTGATAAGTAGATATCGTGATGTTCACGATGCGGTGAGCCCATAAGCATACTGATATTTCTGCCTATAATTTCTTCATCAGAATAACCAAAAATTTCATTTGCAGCTTGATTAAATGTAAGTACCTTACCCTTGCTATCAATGGTAATAATGCCATCAAGTAAGCTCTCGACAACAGCTTCCATCTGTTTTGATTTTTCGTTGAGTGAGCTTTCGGCCTGTATTTGGTCATTAATATCGAAGTGCGTACCCAGCATCCACTCAGCGTTACCATCATTTGTCCTTGCAGACACTCGCCCCCTGGTGTTTATCCATACCCATTCGCCATTTTTATGTTTCATTCGAATATTGGCTTCGTATATCGGAATAAGACCGGCTGCATGTTTTTCGATTTGTTCAGCACAATAGGCTAAATCATCAGGATGGGTCAGTCGTTCCCAGGTTTCTCTGGTAGTTGGCAGTAGTTCAGAAAATTCGTAGCCCAACAATGACGCCCATTTGTCATTAGTAACTAACTCGCCATTTTGTAAATTAAGACGCCATGTGCCAATAGTATTGGCATCAATCACCGCCTTAAGTAAGTTCTCACTATTGTGAATGAGCTCTTCATCCCGCTTCTCTCTCGTGATATCGGTCTGGATTGCAATATAGCCACTAAGCTCGCCTTCTTCATTGAGCAGCGGATTACAAGCTATTCTCGCCCAATATGGTTTCTGCTCTTTTGAGTAATTGAGTACGTCAACATTGAAACTCTGCTGTAAAGACAGGGCCTCTCTCATTTCGTCAACAATTTCGGGGTCAGTGTCGGCTCCCTGCAATAGTTCACCTGGCTTTTTACCCAGCATATCTTCGATGCTATAACCAGTGATGTTATTAAACGCCTCATTTATCCAGACAACAAAACCACGTATATCCGTTATCACTACGCCATTCGTTGTTTGCCTGGCAACTTCCGAAAGACGTCTGATGGCAGAATGGGCAGCGGTTTGCTCAGTAGTATTGCGAATAATAATCAGAACTTCATTTTCATCAATTTTCTTATATCGCGCCTCAAAGGATTTATTCAATTTTTTAAAGGTGTAGTTGTGATGAATGACATTGCCATTATCAAAAGCCTGCTTAACATTATCCATCAGTTGATGACCTAATTCATTAGATAATACATCAAGGATTTTCTGCCCTAAGATTTCATGTTGAGGCTTGGGTAGATCAGGATGTTCGTTACACATTGAAAAACGAAAGTTTCGGTCAATGACAAAAACCATATCTGGCAACGTTGCCATTATTGATGCCGTTCTTGTCATGCCAGCTGACAGTTTTTGTTGGAGCGTTTCCTGATCTAGTCTTGCAATCTCATACTCAACCATGTCAGCTAACTCACGTAATACTCGTTTTTCGATTATCGTCAAGTCACGAGGCTGTGGATCTATAAGGCATAATGTGCCAATAGGTTGCCCACTTGGGTCGCAAACTGGCGCTCCTGCATAAAAACGTATATGCGGCTTCTCTGTCACAAGCGGGTTAGCAGAGAAACGGTCATCTTTTGTTGCGTCAGTAACGATAAAAATATCCGAGTGTAGTATTGCATGTCCGCAAAAAGAAATTTCACGGTCAGTCTGACAAGCATCGAGCCCTACCTTAGATTTAAACCACTGCCTGTCAACATCGACTAGCGAAATTAAGCACGTTTGGACATTAAAAATTAAAGCCGCCAGTCGAGTGATACGATCAAAGCGCTCTTCAGCAGGCGAGTCCAGTAATGCTGTGCGTTTTAACGCGAGTAAACGAACGGCTTCATCAGCAGGATAATCAGGTGCACTCAAAAGTCTCTCCAGTAGTGTTTTACTCAGTCGTAAATTACCAATAGTGTTTTAGAAAGATATTCTTAAACACTATGACCGTATTTATGAATTTATCGTTTAAACCGAACAACCAGCTCATGTAGTTCATCAGCTATTTTATTAAGATAAATAATGGTTTCTGATAATTTCATCGAGCTTTCAGAGCTCATATCGGCAAGCGTTGAAATGTTCACTATCTGCCGGTTTATATCCTCAGCAACATGAGCTTGCTCTTCAACTGCGGCAGCCATTTGAATAGACATATATGCAATTTGACCAACAGACTCGCAAATGCCACTTAACATTTTACCACTCTCAATGACATGAGAAAGACCATCTTCTGCATCAGTCGCGCCAGCATCAGCGACGTTCACAGCATCACCTGCACGTTGCGTTAATTCGGTGACGATACCATAGATTTCTTTAGTGGATTCTTGAGTTCGCAGGGCAAGATTTCTTACCTCATCTGCAACCACTGCAAAGCCTCGCCCTTGCTCACCTGCACGAGCAGCCTCAATAGCAGCATTTAAGGCAAGTAAGTTAGTTTGATCTGCAATCTGTTCAATTATTTGCGCGGCACTGGCGATATGTGAAGTTTGTTCTGACACACCGCGCACAGAACTACCAATTTGCTCTACTGTATGTTTTAGCTTTTGAATAGAGTCGCGGGTAATATTCGCCACATTAGTGCCTTTTACTGCAAGGTTGTTAGCAGTGTCTGCCTGCGTAGCGGTATCACTGACATGCTTAGATACTTCGGCAATAGTAGTCGACATTTCATTCATAGCAGTAGCCACCTGAATGGTTTCTGCTTGCTGACTTTCAATGTCTTTTCTGGTTTTATCTGTTAATTCTGCGCCTTTCTCCGACTCCTTGGCAACAACAAGAGCGGCACTTTCGATGCGGGTAATCACTGTTCCTAAATGCGCTAGCTGACTTAAAATTGCAACTTTAAGCTTGCCTAAATCATCAGTTTCATCGGTATAACTTTTTACTGCCAGTTCATCTGAAAATGAATGACCAAGCATATCATTCAGCGCATTAAGAGTTTTCTTTCTGCTTAATGATACCCAAATAGCAAAAATAATTACTGAGGCTAGTAGTACATCCTCAGAAAGTTCTTTGAAACCAAAACCCAATAACCCAACACACAGGGCTATCGATAATACCAAGAAAGCATTCTCAAGCGATATGGGTAAAGTAGAGCGACTACTTTTTCCTGCATTGATATCACTATAAAGTTTAGACGCCCGCTCCACGTCCTGACTTGAGGGGCAGGAGCGAACTGATTCATAGCCTATTATTCTGCCGTTCTGTGTTACAGGCGTCACATACGCATCCACCCAATAATAGTCGCCATTTTTACAGCGGTTTTTGACCAGGCCCATCCAAGGCTTTCCCGCTTTCAAATAGTGCCACATTTTTTTGTACGCCTCTGGCGGCATATCAGGGTGCCTGACCATATTATGAGGCTGGCCAATCAACTCGTGCTTTTCAAAGCCACTGACTTCAACAAAGGCATCATTACACTCAAGAATAGTTCCTTTAGTATCAGTCACTGAAATGAGTTTAGTTGTACTTCCAAATTTTTTCTCTCGATCAGTAACTGGCAGGTTTTTACGCATAAGTGTTTCTTATTTGTACAGAATATTATAATTCAATAGCTTAGTATGCATTATAGTGTAGTATTTTAACTATAAAAGTGAAACTCAAATATCAAGATTTTCAGCAAATTCAAGCGCATCCTGCACATCAATACCCAGATAGCGAACCGCACTTTCAATTTTCTTATGACCCAGCAACAACAGTATGGCGCGTAAATTTTTATCTCGCTTATAAAGAAGAATAGACACTTTGGTTCTACGCTTAGAGTGTATGCCATACAGGCTATTATCAAGACCAATCGAGCTTACCCATTTATGTACCAACCTGTTATAAGCACGGGTGCCAAGATGCGGCACCGAATGCTTGCGTGAAGGAAATAAATAATCATTATATTTTTAATTTACGAGAGTAATCCATTCGAGCAATGACTAGCGGGTGTGAGCGATGATTTCAAACATCACTGGGGTGCCAATTTTATGCTGAACAATTCTGGCTCTCGTTAAAATTTCACCAGCTCGCATGACATCTTTTCAAATACGTTTGCAAATACGTTTATTAAATAAGTCACACATTTGAATTTGAGTGAGAATCATTGTTGTGAACCATCTGCTTTTTCTTATCTAACCTGAACTCTGGTTAAGAGATTTACTAACGTATTGAATCAAAAAATGATATTTATGTTTATTTTTCTCTAGCCAGAGATTTCCAGTGAAAACAAGGCGAAATTACGCGTCAATAGCTAGCCTATTGCAAGTAAATTCAACGCAGTTAGCGCTGAAAATAGCTGCTTGAGATAGATTTATTATCCAGAGTTCAGGTTATCTAGCTTCTTACGATTTATTTCCCTCGAACAGGCTACATATGGTTCTTCAATGGCTTAATTCCAAAGTTCATCCGCACGCATTAAAGTGTCTTTAAGTTTTTGTGTAAATGTGATGAATTTTATTGGCATTAAGATACTTAACCTGAACTCTGGTTAAGAGATTTACTAACATATTGAATCAAAATGATATTTATTTTTACTTTCTCAAGCTAGAGATTTTTAGTGAAAACAAGGCGAAATTACGCGTCAATAGCTAGCCTATTGCAAGTAAATTCAACGCAGTTAGCGCTGAAAATAGCTGCTTGAGATGGATTTATTATCCGGAGTTCAGGTTACTTATCTATACTGATAGTATCATTTAGTATTTTAATTATAGCCAATTCGCCCTAATTAAATTTGATGTCACAAATGCGACCTTAAGTTTCTCTCTTGGCTTTTGGCTCACACTCGATATTCATATATGCTTCCAGGTTATAAGCCTAATTCAAACTTGAATATTTTGATTAACTGTAAGCTATCCGTCGTTTTTTAAGAGGTGCACAAAAAAGCAATCAAAATGATTTCATCATATTGATTGCTCCTTTTTTCTATTTCGGCTAATGTACTGTGATTAAAACTTGGTTTTATTAGACTATGAAGCTAGAAAATTTGACCCATTCACAACGCGAGCGCCTTGCTTTTATTGACTTTAGCCTTGAGTTCTTTGGTCAAATAGCAAGAGCCGACCTTATCCAAAAATTTAAAACTGGTTTAGCGTCGTGTACGCGCGACTTAGCGCTATATAAAGAATTAGCACCAGGCAATGCGGTGCTGATGCACGAGAATAAGCGCTATATTCGCTCAGAGGGCTTCAGAGCCGTTTTTAATCATAACCCTGAATTTGTGCTTAATACATTAGCAAAAGGCTTTGGTGATGGCTTCTCGGTGCCACAAGAACGCTCTGAGGTATGTTTTGATGCAATTCGATTAGTTCACCCTAAGCCGAACGTTGTTTCGGCTATCGTAAGAGCAATCTATACACACTCTGCAATTAAGTGCCAGTATGAGTCGCTAACCAGTGGCACAACTCAACGAGAGCTAGTACCTCATGCCATTGTTAATAATGGGCACCGCTGGCATGTGCGCGCTTACGATCGAAAAAGCGGTGAGTTTAGAGACTTTGTCTGCACACGATTTGAGCGCGTCGAATTAATTACAGAAACACCAAAAAATAATGAATTAGCAGATAGAGACACAGCATGGAATACCTTATGTGAATTGCAATTAGTACCCCACCCAAAGCTCATTCATAGCAGAGCAATTGAAATGGATTATGGCATGATTGATGGCGTACTCACACTAAAAGTCAGAGCAGCATTAGCAGAGTATTTACTCCGACAGTGGAATGTTGATTGCACTTATGAGGCAACATTAACTAGTGGTGAGTACCAATTACATTTAAAAAATAAAAATAGCTTGGTTGATTTAATCGACTTTTCTATAGCGCCAAGTCAATAACACATTGCAATATACGGCTTAAAGCCATTGTCGCTCATGCACTTGAAAGCATTGACTGATACAAATCAGATTGAACAAATTAATAACAAGGACTAAAAAATATGACCAATATCCAAATCAATCAGGACGATATTAACAAAGCTGTGTGGAACGCCTGCGACACCTTCCGTGGTGTGATAAGTGCCGATACCTATAAAGACTTCATCCTCACTATGCTGTTTTTAAAATACATCTCTGATGTATACAAAGACGAATACAACAAGTTGGTAACTCAGTACGGTGACAACCCAGACCTAATTCACGCTATGATGTCTAAGCAACGTTTTGTATTACCCGAAGGCGCGAGCTTTTGGGATTTATACGAAAAGCGTTATGAAGCAGGTAACGGCGAGCGTATTGATAAAGCCCTACACGCACTAGAAGAAGCCAACGGCAGTAAGCTTAAAAACGTATTCCAAGATATCAGCTTTAACACTGACCGCTTAGGCCAAGAAAAACAAAAGAACGACTTACTTCGTCACTTGTTAGAAGACTTTGGTAAAGACATTTTAAACCTAAGCACAGAGCGTGTGGGTAGCCTAGACATTATCGGTAACGCCTATGAATACCTTATTAAACACTTTGCGGCAGGCAGTGGCGCGACCGCTGGTGAATACTACACCCCGCCTGAGGTCTCAACCCTTTTAGCCACCGTTTTAGAGCCCGTTGAAGGCGACCAAATCTGCGACCCATGTACGGGCAGTGGCTCACTGCTATTAAAATGTGGCGCTATGGTGCGTAAAAACTCTGGTTCAAAAAAATACGCCTTATTTGGACAAGAAGCGATTGGTTCAACATGGGCACTCGCCAAAATGAACATGTTCCTACATGGTGAAGATAACCACCGCATTGAATGGGGCGACACCATTCGTAACCCACTACTACTTGATAAAGACGGCAACGGCTTATTGCACTTTGATGTAGTAACAGCTAACCCACCGTTCAGCCTCGATAAGTGGGGGCATGATGATGCCAGCAGCGACCCTTACGGGCGTTTCCGCCGTGGTGTGCCGCCTAAAACTAAAGGCGATTATGCGTTTATTAGCCATATGATTGAAACCCTTAAACCAGACACTGGCCGTATGGCGGTTGTAGTGCCACATGGGGTGCTATTTCGCGCATCAAGCGAAGGCAAAATTCGCCAACAACTGATTGAAGAAAACCTGCTAGACACCGTTATTGGCCTGCCAGAAAAATTATTCTTCGGTACAGGCATTCCAGCGGCTATATTGATTTTCAAAAAGCAAAAAACCGACAACAACGTGTTATTTATTGATGCCAGCCGTGAGTTCAAATCAGGTAAAAACCAAAACCAGTTAACACCTGACAACATTCAAAAAATCATCGACACCTACAAAGCGCGTGAAACCACCGATAAGTATTCATATTTAGCCAGTTTTGACGAAATTGCCGAAAACGACTTTAACCTAAACATCCCTCGCTACGTTGATACCTTTGAAGAAGAAGCAGAGATTGATTTAGTGGCAGTACGCACTGAGCGTATGCAACTCAAAAACGAACTGCAAACCCTCGAAGTAGAGATGGAAGGTTACTTGAAGGAGTTGGGTTATGGTGCCTAATGGATGGACATTAACAAGCTTAGGAAATTTATGCGAAATCAATCCTAAAAAGATAAAGAAGCCTGAAAATGGCAAAGTTTCTTTTATTGCCATGAACCAATTATCAGAAGAAGGTCAGCTAATTTCTCATTTACCGAGAGAGTATGAAGAAGTATCTAAGGGGTTTACCTCGTTTAAGGATGGTGATGTATTGGTTGCCAAGATCACGCCCTGTTTTGAAAATGGAAAAGGGGCGCTAGTTCTTGGGCTAACAAACGGTGTAGGCTTTGGGAGCACTGAATTTCATGTGTTGAGAGCTAAGGAAAACACATCCCCTGAATTTATATATTACCTTACCAGAACTAAGGAACTTAGAGTCAGAGGTGAAAATAATATGCAAGGCTCAGCAGGTCATAGGCGTGTCACTGCTGATTATTTCAATACATATAAAGTGCTAACGCCCCCACTTCCGGAACAACGCAAAATCGCCAAAATCTTATCCACTTGGGATAAAGCAATTAGCACCACCGAGCGTCTAATCGACAACAGCAAACAGCAGAAAAAAGCTCTAATGCAACAACTGCTCACAGGCGCTCATACCCAACGTAAACGCCTACTTGATGATTCAGGTAAACCGTTTGAGGGTGAGTGGGAAGAAAAACGCCTTTCAGAATTAGGAGATATTTCTTCTGGTGGCACACCAAGTACAAAACAGCCTGAATACTGGGATGGTGATATTAATTGGGTCACACCTACCGATATTACTAAGCAAGATAGTATTTATATTGAGTCAACTGCTCGGCTAGTCTCTATGGACGGTATTAAAAACAGTTCGGCAAAACTTCTCCCTAAGGGCACATTGCTTGTTTGTACTCGTGCAACTATAGGTGAAATGGCAATTGCACGTCATGAAATGAGCACCAACCAAGGTTTTAAAAACATCGTTCCAAATGAGAATACAAATATTGAGTTTGTGTATTACCTTTTAAATTTCTATAAGCATAAACTAATTAGCAAAGCGAGTGGCTCAACGTTCTTGGAGCTTTCCAAGAGTGCTTTTGAAGGACTGCACTTTTATGTTCCCGAATATCAGGAGCAGAAAAAGATCGCAGCAGTATTACTGAATGCTGATCGTGAAATCGATGCATTGCAACAACAGCTTGCTGACTTAAAACAAGAAAAGAAAGCCTTGATGCAGCAATTGTTAATTGGCAAAAAACGAGTATTAATTTAAGGAAGAATAATGGCAGTAAAAGTATTTATAAGTTATGCACACAAAGATGAGCAATTTAAAGACAGTTTAGTCGAGCACATGTCTGGGTTAGTTAGAGCGAATGTTGTAAGTGAATGGAATGATAGAAAAATAGTACCCGGTCAAGATTGGAGTGACGAGATTTCTGAAAACTTAGCCTCGTCAGAAATAATTTTATTTTTAATTAGCTCTTCTTTTATGAATTCTGACTATTGTATGGGCGTTGAAGTGCAAAAAGCACTTTCAATGCATAAGGAAGGCAGAGCACAACTAATTCCTATAATTATTAGAGCTGTTGATTGGACTGATTCAGAGCTTTCGAAAATACAAGGGTTGCCAAAAGATGCTGTACCTATTGCATCTTGGGGTAACGAAGATGAAGCTTGGGTGAATGTTATTGGAGGTGTTAAAAAGCACATCCAAGAGTTTAAGCCTAAATTACACCCAATTAAAAAAGCTAAAGCACAAGGAGTGCAATTAACTGATAAAGCGAGTTCTTGGCTCAGTGATACCGAAATAGTGCTCACACATCGTAAAGTTAACCAAGTAAGTTTAGATGATATTTATGTTGTTCCAGATGTTGAATTAGATAGCTCCAATGATTTAGTAGACATAAAGCCAGCAAAACATTTATTACAAAATCTTGGTCATCACATTATATCTGGCGAAGAGCAACAAGGTAAAACTTCGCTTCTAAAATATCTATACAAAGAGTTACTGAAACTATCATTTCTTCCAGTCTATCTTGATGCATTAAACATAAAAAAAGCGTCCGCTGAGCAAGAAATATCGAGGGCATTAACCGAGCAATATGAAAATCTCACGTTTGAAAGCTTTAATAAAAATGAAAAAGCTGTCGTTCTCATCGATAACATTGATGAAATTGGCCTAAATAAAAAATTCAAAAGCAAATTTCTTGAAGAGATAAATCAAACAACCGACAACACTTTTATAACTTGTCATAGTTCATATACGTTTATTTATGGTGATATTCCCGCTCTCGATGAACATGACCGAATCGAATTGATGGGGCTTGGGAACAAAAAAAGAGAGGAATTAGTTCAAAAATGGATTTCTCTTGGTGTTGAAGAAAGCATTGAAGAAGGTGAACTTTACGCTAAATGTGATGAACTTAAGGCTCGACTTAATATTGTCATCAAAAAAAATATTGTCCCGCCAAAGCCAATATACGTCTTGATGCTATTGCAGATGTTTGAAGCAAATGCGCAACTTAACTTAGACTTAACATCATATGGTCATTGCTATCAGCAGTTAATTTACCAATCATTTGATAAAGCGAATATTGATAAACAAGATTTTGATAAATACCTCAATGTACTAACGGAATTGGCTTGGGAAATTTTTCAACATGGCTCCGATCTCAACATTCATCAGATTGAAGAATTTTTTAAAAATTACAGCGAAGTCTATTTGCATGTTGATAAAGAAAAAGTACTAAGAAAGCTTGTTGGACACTCAATTTTATCAAGCAACGGTATTAATGTTGGCTTTAAGTACCCTTATATTTACTACTTCTTTGTTGGCAAAAAAATTGCCGAATCATATAGAGATAGCGAAGAAACCCAAGCCAAAATTCAAGATTTATTAGAAAGACTACATAGAGAAGACTTTGCAAATATTCTAATCTTTATTACGCACCACACAAAAGATTCGTGGGTTTTAAATGAAATAAAGTCGATATTAACTTCATTATTTGATGATCAAAAGGAAGCTACTTTAGATAAGGAGCAGCTTTCATTTATGTCTGAGTTTATGAAGGCTATCCCTGAATTAATTATTGAACAACGTGAAATTCAAAATGAACGTGACAAGCAAAATGAACGTTTAGATCAAATGGAACGAAATTCTGATGATAAAGATGAAGTTGAGCTGGATATATTAGCCAATATCAACAAAACCTTTAAAGGTATGGAGATTGCGGGACAGATTATTCGCAATCGACATGCAACACTTACTCGTGATGCAATGGAAGAATTAGCTAAAACAGGAGCGAATGCTGGTTTAAGGTTTTTGGAATATTTTATTAAGATCTCTGATACAGCGAAAAAAGAAATCGTTAAGTTGATATCAACTCACTTATCTGAACACCCAAATTTGACAAATAGAGAGATTGAAAAACAAGCAGAAAATGCGTACCTACATCTTACTTATGGCGTAATAAATGGTATCACAAGGAAAATTGCATCTTCTGTAGGCTCGAAAGAAGCTTTGGAAGTTTACAGAGAAATGGAAAAAAATGTTGGTACACCTGCTTTCCATTTGATACGACAAGCAATCGAACTTCAGTTCAATAAATCTATAAATATTGAACACATTTCTAGCTGCGTTAAACAACTTAAAGACAATCAAGTCTGCCTTAGAATTTTGAAAGAAATGGTAATTCAGCATATTTACCTTTTCCCTGTGGACTATAAAGAGAAACAACAATTGTCGCACCTTTTAGGAATATCAGTGCAAGGACAGCGATGGATGGATACGAAAAAAACAGGGAAAGGCTAAAATGACAGTCAGTGTTAACTTCCAAGAAGAATTTAGCGCAAAAATACCCGCACTCACGTTGCTGACTAACTTAGGCTATACGTTTATTCCACCGAGTGAGTGTGAAGCTCTGCGCGGGAACACGTTAGCAGGTAACAAAAAAAGCACCCATCAGGTTATTTTACTCCCTGTAATGCGTGCCTTTTTAGCCAACCAGACGTTTTCGTTTGCAGGTAAGCAGCATACGCTCTCAGAAGCGGCCATTGATAAGGTAATGCATGAGCTGAACCCTGCTATGAACTTAGGGTTAAAAGCCGCTAACGAGAAAATTTATGATGCGCTAATGTATGGCGTGAGTGTGACTGAATTTATTGATGGTAAAAAAGCCTCACCCACTATTAAGCTGATTGATTGGCATAATATTGATAACAATGCGTTTCATTGTACCGAAGAATTAGTGGTACAAAATGCCGAGGGTACGGGCAACCGCAGACCTGACATTGTGTGTTTTGTAAATGGCTTGCCATTAGTGGTGATTGAGGCAAAACGCCCCGATTCAAACAAAGAGGGTAAATCGACCAACTTTGAGGCAATTTCTCAGCATATTCGTAACCAAAAACAGGATGAAATCCCTCATTTATATGCCTACAGCCAGTTATTGTTAGCCATAAACGGGCATGAGGGCTTGTATGCAACATGCGGCACCCCTGAGAAGTTTTGGGCAAAGTGGAAAGAAGAGCACTCTTATTTAGGTATTCCTGAAGCAGAATTTGTAAGGCTTAAAAACCATACATTGCGTGATGCGCAATTAAATGCACTCTTTAATCATCGCCCTGCAAAAGATAAAGCTGATTACCAGTCACTTATTGCCGCAGGTGAGCTGACGGTAACCGACCAAGACAGGCTAATTGCAAGCTTATTACGCCCTGAGCGCTTATTGGATATGACCCGACTGTTTACGCTGTTTGATAAAAAAGCAGGCAAAATTGTCGCACGTTACCAGCAGGTATTTGGCATTAAGGCGCTTATTGAACGCATTAATACGTTTGATGACTCAGGTAGCAGAGAAGGCGGAGTTATTTGGCATACTACAGGCAGTGGTAAGTCGTTTACGATGGTGTTTTTATCAAAAGCACTTATTTGGCTTGAAGAGCTAGCACAATGCCGTTTTATTATTGTGACTGACCGAGTGGATTTAGAAGACCAGCTAAGCCGTACTTTTACCTCTGGCGGTGCACTAGACGACCAAGATAAAGTAAGTGCAATGGCGACCACTGGTAAGCGTTTAGCTGAACAAATTGGTAAAGGTAATGAGCGAGTTATCTTCTCGATCATAAATAAGTTTGGCTCAGCGATTAAATATAAAGAATGCTACAACGATAGCCCAAACATTATTGTACTTGTGGATGAAGGCCACCGCAGCCAAAACGGTGAAAATAATATCCGTATGCAGCAAACCCTACCTAAAGCGGCTTTTATCGCCTTTACAGGTACGCCGCTATTAAAAGACGATAAAACTGAGAACAAGTTCGGTAAAATCATTCACTCTTACACGATGCAACAAGCGGTTGAAGATAAAACCGTAACTCCACTTTTGTATGAAGAGCGTATACCAGAGCTAAACGTTAACGACAAAGCCATTGATGCATGGTTTGATCGTAGTACCAGTAAGCTGAGCGACAAACAAAAAACCGATTTAAAAAGAAAGTTTTCGCAAAAAGGTCAAATATATCAAACTGCCGATCGCATTATGTTAATTGCCTACGATATTGCCGACCATTTTCAAAACTTTAAGCATCAAGGTTTAAAAGGTCAGTTAGCCTGTGACTCTAAAGCCTCTGCAATACGCTACAAAGAGGCATTAGATAAAATTGGCACCGTGACATCAGTTGTTGCAATGTCGGCTCCTGACACGCGTGAGGGGCATGATGTAGTTGATCAAGAAAGCAAAGACATTGTACAAAATTGGTGGAAAGCCAATGTTGATAAAATGGATGAAAAAGCCTACACCAAAGCCATTATTGAAGACTTTGGCAGAGATGACGGCCCTGACATCATGATAGTGGTTGATAAACTGCTAACGGGCTTTGACGAGCCAAAGAACACCGTACTGTATATTGATAAACCTCTAAAAGAACATAACCTTATTCAAGCCATTGCCCGTGTAAACCGTTTACATAGCAAAAAGCAGTTTGGTTACTTAATTGATTACCGAGGCATTTTAAAAGAGCTTGATACCACCATTGAAAAGTACCAAGACCTTGCTGAGCGTACTCAAGGCGGCTTTGACATTGACGACCTAAAAGGGTTGTACAATCGCATGGACACGGAATACAAAAAGCTTCCGGGACTGCACAGTGATTTGTGGGCGATATTCGATGGCGTTAAAAACAAACAAGATGGCCCCGCTTTACGCCAAGCACTAGCACCGAAAGTGCATGAGGTTGATGGTAAGCTTACCGACACCAACCTTAAAAAGCGTGATGATTTTTACTCTATACTTACGGCATTTTCAAACTGTATGAAAGTAGCGCTGCAATCTGCCACCTACTTTGAAGATAAGTCATTCGACAACAAGCGCGACCTATACAAGCGTGACTTAAAAGCCTTTGTAGATTTACGTAAACAAGTACGTGAGGATGCCGACGAAACCATTAATTATGATGAATACGCAGAAGATATCCGTAGCTTACTCGATAAACACATAGCGGGTATTGAAGTAAAAGAACCTGACGGGGCGTATTTAGTCGGTAACTTGGGCAAAGACGTTAAGCCACAGGATATGAGCGATGACGAAGCGCGTAACCAAACAGATAAAATCACTGGCCGAATCACTAAGATGATTGAGCAAGACTTAGCAGACGATCCGTATGCGCAGGAATATTTTTCTAAGATGCTTAAAAAGGCCATTGAAGATGCCAAAGCGATGTTTGATGCGCCAGTAAAGCAGTACATATTGTTCGCTGATTTTGAGCAAGAAGTAAAAGACCGCAAAGTGGCTGATGTTCCCAATGACTTTATGGATGACGCAGGCAAGTTAAACAAACATGCCCAAGCCTATTTTGGCCTGTTCAAACATTTATTCGATAGTGCGCTTTTAACTGAAAAGGCACTGGATAATGAGAAATTGGTAGCGCTTGCTTTTGATATTGATGCCGTCGTGAATGACGCGGTTGCTGAGTATTCAATTAATCCAGCAGAGATTGAAAACGCCATTCACATGAAATTATTACCCATACTGTTTGCTGAGCTTGGCCTTGATAACGCACAAAAACTGATTGAAGAAGTGTTAAAGATAACCCGATTAGGCATAGCTAGAGGCTAATGTAAGTGACACAAAAAACGGTAGCCGCTGCTATTCATTCTGAAAAAAGCAGCGCAACAACCAACGAACATGGTGTTTTTACTTATGGTAACGACACCATTCGCTATGAGGTTATTCGAAAACCAAAGCCTAGTGATACCGCTAAAAAAGTAGCACGTAAGGTCATTATTAAGGTTCACCCTGATCAGCGTGTTGTTGCGACTGTGCCTCATGATGCGAGCGAAGGTGCTATTGTTGATGCCATGCACAAGCGTGCAAGGTGGATATGGCAAAGTATTAATGACTTTGCAAAGCAAAAAGACACGGTATTGCATAAGCGTTATGTAAGTGGCGAAACCCAATTTTATTTAGGTAAGCGCTATGTACTCAAGGTCATTGTTGATGCTGAGCAAGTGCCCAGTGTGAAGCTCAGCCGTGGTAAATTAAACGTCACACTCAAGTATGAAATAAGCAAAGATACTGCCCCGGATAGTCAAGGTAGCCGCGCTGCGAAAATTAAACCGCTAATCGATAAATGGTATCAGCATAAAGCAAAAGCTATTTTCCATGAGCGACTAGCCGAATTGCTGCCTAAAGCTTCATGGGTAACAGGCATTCCGTCTTTTCGTGTGATGGCAATGAAAAAGCAATGGGGAAGCTGCTCTACCAAAGGTAACTTGATGCTCAACCCCCACCTTGTTAAAGCCCCGAAAGAATGTATTGATTACGTGATACTGCACGAGCTTTGCCATATTGCAGAACACAATCACAGCGAGCGCTTCTGGCGCTTATTAACCCAAGTAATGCCAAACTGGAAAGAAGTAAAAGCTAAACTGGACGATATGGCTGAGATGTATTTAAATGAGTAAAGCACTTCTTAGTAATTTAACTAATAAGTGTTGAAGCTATTACTAATCACTACCGGTGTGCTAGATCTGACGTTACTTATTCTCCTGCTTTATCCAGATGAAAATACATTCCTTTTCCAAAATTGACAGGTTTATTAATAATTTTAGATTTTGTTGTAGTTGATGCAATCATGCTTATTCACCTCTGGGTAAATCTTATTTGTAAAAACTTTTTTATTCAAGGTTCTTTTAGGTATGATAGTATGGTATCAGTTCGGGGTGATTTTGGATGAAAGCCAAAACTTAACGGCATCTCAGCTTAAAACTATTATTACCCGTTGTGGCGAGGGAACAAAACTAATTTGTAGCGGTAATTTAGCGCAAATAGACAGTAACTACTTAACCCCCGTTACCTCCGGCCTTACTTATATTGTTGAGCGTTTTAAAGACTTTGAAGGCAGTGCAACAGTTAATTTAAACGGGGTAGTGCGCAGCCGTTTAGCCTCCTTTGCAGAAGAAAATTTATAACTTGCGCAGAACAATTTGGCTCGATAGTCTAGTGGCTGACTATCGGGCCAAAACTTAGGCAAAACGTTGAAATTTTTACCTCTAAAAGACTATTACCGCTCTTTATTTGTAGCATTATTTGTTCCCTTATTTGTGGCATTTTTACTGTGTTTGCACTTGTATAATATAAAAGTTGAGCGCGCCATAGAAAAACGTCAAGCCGATTTTGAGCAAGTGTCGGCTCAAGTTAGCCATATAATGAGCTCGGTAAATGACTTTTTTGACAATGCCTTTATATCGTATCAGCAGCCTAGTGTTGAGCAGTTCAATCGCAACTTATTAGAAGGTATTAATCAATACGACAATTACTACTACCGCCACTTTAGCGAGCGCCAAGGCGAAATAGTCGGTAAAGGGCAGTTTGCTTTTTCTAACCGGGCGTTGATCCAATGGCAGCAAGCTACAACCCTAAGCCCAACGTTTAATACCGCGTTATCGCTTATGCAATCGTTGTCGGCTGTTGCCTATGTTGATGATTCGGGGTTTGCCTATGTGGTAAGGCGTAATAAAAGCCAAAGCACTATGCTTAATAAAATTTTGAATGGTAATTTTAAGCCCACATTTATACCTGGCCAGCTTACCTCAAGCGCCATTGTTAAAATACGCGATAGCGCTTATTTTGCTATTGGCCGTAAAAAACAACCTAATTCGTCAGACTACATCATTTTAATATACGATTTAGAGGCCATGTCTAGCTGGCTTAAAAAGGTGGCACCAAGCGAAGGCGAATATGTGTTTATGAACCAGTCGCATCAAGTGATAGCCAGCTCTGTTAAGCAGTTAAATGAAGCAACAGCCTTAAAAGATTATTGGCCTGAATTAGCCCATGACAATGAAAAAATAAACTTAGTCAATAACACAAATGCGCAGTTTTTTATGCAAGCAATGGGGAACCTGCCCATTCATGCCGCCTTTTATGAGCCGCAAATAAAAGTGATCACGCCAATTAGGTATGAAGTTCTTTTGGAGTTTGCGTTTTTAACGTTATTTTTAAGCTTAATGTTTGCGGTATTTTTTTGGTTAAGCCAACGTATTTTTGTTAGACCAATGACTCATTTAATGCAATATTTTGAACAAAATGATGCCCCTAAAGCCGCGCTTTCTAATTACCCCATTCCTTTAAATTGGCAGCCTTGGTTTTCTCGCGTTAAATATGTATTTGATAAAAATGCACAGTTAGTTGAGTCGCTCCAAGAGGCTAATAAAGAACTCGATGAACAGTTACAGCTGCAATCTCAAAAGCTAAAACGCAGCTACGAAGCAAAAGAGCGACACCTAGCGCTATTAAATACTATGCTAAATAGTGTGCCTGATCTTATTTACTTTAAAAATATTGATGGCTCTTTTTTAGGCTGTAATAAAGCATTTGAAGCCTATGTAGGCAAAGAGCAAGCCATCCTAGTCGGTAAGCGTATTGAAGATTTAGACAGCGACGATTTACAGTTAAGCCTACTAGAAAAGCAAGTTTTACAAACCAAAAGTAGCATTGAGCAACGCATAGATAGCACCGACAAATCGTATCAATTAACGATTGCCCCATTTTATAACGAGCACCAGCACTTATTAGGCACTATGGGAATTGGGCGAGACATTACTGAGCAGCAGCAAACTCTATCGGCATTAAAAGCGTCAGAATCTAAATTTAGAAGTGCAATAGAGTTTGCAGCAAACAGTGTGGTGTTACTTTCGCTTGAGCACACCATATTGCAAGTTAACAAAGCGGCTCGTAAGTTATTTTCACAGCAAGATATTTTAACTGGTGAGCCACTAAAAATGCTGTTTGATGAGGCGCAGTGGCAAGAAATAAAAAATGCGCTTTGTCACTTATTAGATGATAAAAAACGGGTTTATCATTTAACGCTCTCACAAGGAAAACTAACAAGTTGGCTGCAGCTGAGTGTGTCGCTGGTGTGGGATGAAAACCGTGATCCCTCTTATTATGTTATTCATATTCAAGATGTAAGTGCGCTGACTAAAGCTAAGCATGACGCAGAACGCGCAACAATAGCTAAAAGCCGCTTTATTGCTAATCTAAGCCATGAGATCCGCACCCCTCTTAACGCTGTGTTAGGGCTGTTAGATATGATAGTAGAGCAAGGCTTAAAAAATAAGCAGCTGCAACAAACTAAGCTGGCTAAAAACGCAGCTCAAAGCTTATTGCTGATGCTAAACAGAATGCTCGATTTTGCCCGAGTAGAAAGTTCGCAAGCGCAAATTAAACCGGTGCCTTTTTGCTTAGTTGAACTGATTGATATTTGCGAGAGCTTAACAGCGCCATTGTGTCAAAACAAAGGGTTAAGCTTTAATATTGAAATAGATCCACTCATTAACCCCGCGCTGGTGGGGGATTCAATACGTTTGCAACAAATATTAGGTAACTTACTCACCAATGCCGTTAAGTTTACTAATAAAGGCAGTATTACTTTAAAAATGGTGCTTGAAGAAAATGACGTTTTAGATCAGCAACGTATTTGTTTTCACGTAATAGACAGTGGTGTAGGTATTGCTAAGGCTGACCAACGACGACTGTTTGATGCTTTTACTCAAGGCGATGAATCTTCTACGCGTATTCACCAAGGGGTCGGGCTTGGACTTGCTATAGTTAAACATGGTGTAGCCTTAATGGGAGGCGAAATTGCAATTAATAGTGACAAAGGCCGTGGATGTGAGTTTTTCTTTACTCTAGCGCTTGCGGTAGATACGGCTAAAAATAGTGTATTTATACCTAATACATTAGCCATTGTGAGCGATGACACTGTACAGCTAAACGAAGTGGTTAATGCCTACTCACAAGTGGCGGCCATTGATTTAGAAGAGGCGCTTCGCTACCCAATAAAGCTTGCTGATGCACAGCAACTGATTATTGATGAAACCACATTGAACGATTTATTAAAGGTTGAATCTATACACGAAACGCTCAGTGGCAACTCATACCCTGTGGTTGTGGTTAATCACGAGCACACTTTAGCATTGCCTTGTACTACGCAAATTAACGCACAACATGTTAAAGCTACGGCGTTAGCTCAGCGCTTGATTAGCTTAACTGCTAATGCGGGGGCGGAGCCACCTAAAGCCGCTGAAAATAATGAAGAAGTAAAAAAAGATATATCGGGTCTACTTATTATGGCGGTTGATGATAACCCGCTTAATTTAGACATTATTAGCAGTGTGCTAAAACAGGCCCATATAAATGTAATAACGGTTACCAATGCGCCAGATGCAATAGAGCTGCTACAAATATTAAAACCAGATTTAATTTTGATGGACGTGCAAATGCCGCATATTGATGGTTGCCAAGCAACGCAATTAATTCGCCAACAGTTTGACGCGCGCCAGCTGCCTATTTTTGCTTTAACAGCACATTGTGAACCTGCAGATGTTGAGCGCTCACTTAGTAGCGGCATGAATAAGCATTTAACTAAACCTGTGGTTGCAGCTGTGCTGTTAGATGCAATTAGAGATGTAGACTTTATAAAACCTAAGTTTTATGACCAAAGCTTTGCGCTCACCCAGTTTAATTTTGATGAAAATTTACTGGCAACCATGGTCGGAAAGTTTGCGAAGCTGTGTGAAACGCAGTTAGAACAAATTGAAGAAAACACCCAGCGAGATGAAGTGGTACGCTTAGTGCATAGCATTAAAGGCGTGGCGGGTAACTTAGGTTTTATTAGGCTTTCATTGTGTGCAAAACAATGTGAAACGCACCTTAAAACAACTAACGAGCCGCTTCAGCACACTTTAAAAGAGCTAATCATTCAGCTAAAGCAAGTGATTATATTTATTGAAACCTTAGGGGGACGGGATGCCAAAAAGAGCTAAAATACTAATTGTGGATGACGATCCCCTTAACCGGCTGGTGCTTGAAAAAACACTGGGCTCGGAGCATGACGTATTTTTAGTCGAAAGCGGCGAAAAAGCGCTCACCTTTATTAAATCTAATCAGGTCGATTTAATTATTTTAGATGTGGTGATGCCAGGCATTGATGGTTATGAAGTGCTTGTACAGCTTAAAGAAAACCCTATTACTCAGTCTATTCCTATTGTGTTTATATCTGCTAATAATAGCCACACCGATGAAGCAAAAGGCCTTGAATTAGGTGCAATGGATTACATCACTAAACCCTTTAATGCGTCTATAGTCAAAGTGCGGGTACGCAACCAATTACTGATCAAGCAAAAAAATGATTTGCTAGAAATGCTTGCCTCAATAGACGGTTTAACGGAAATACCCAACAGGCGTTATTTAGATGAAAACCTCTCTCGTGAATGGCGCAGAAGTAAACGTAATGGCTCGTGTTTGTCTGTTTTATTAGTAGATATAGATCACTTTAAGCGTTACAACGATTGCTATGGCCACCGAGCGGGGGATGAGTGTTTAAAGCAGGTTGCCCAGGCGTTAGCAGCGCAATGTGAGCGTAGTACTGACTTTATTGCCCGCTACGGGGGGGAAGAATTTGCAGCGGTATTACCCGATGTTAATAAACAACAGGCATTAGCATTTGCCCAAAAGTTAAGAAAAGCAGTAAACAGCCTCAATATAGAGCACAAAGCTTCGTTAAATGCAGATCACATAACAATCAGTATTGGCATTGCCAGTATGGAAAACGGCAATGCAAGTGCCGAACAAGCCTTACTCGAACAAGCTGATCTAGGGCTATATGCCGCAAAAGATGCAGGGCGAGATCAGGTGGTTGCGCTTAACTTATAATGTGGCTGTGTTTATATTAAAGCGTTATTAAAATCGGCCCCACACGTTAATGTTATTACCAAGTGGGGCTGCTTTACGCTACTAGCGATTATTTTGTGATCATGCCCAGTGCGCTTTCACCAATACCCACCAATTTATCATTTTTAAATACCAATGGCGTGCATTCATCTTTTGTTGTTTTGCCATCAGAGTGAATGCTGTTAGTCACGTAAAACAGTACCTGATACACATCATCGTCTTTTTTCAATAGCTCGGTAAAGTTTGGCGTTTTTAATTGCGCTAAAACAGATTGATAGCTGCTATCCATTGTTAAATCTGCAATCGCTTCACGGTTTTTTTTATGCTGATGTTGCCAGCTTGATGAGTCGTTACCTGCCCAGTGCGTTTCTGCTTCGCCATCTGATACGGCAATAACACAGCCTGTTAAAAACGGAGCAATAAGTGCAGCAGCTAAAAGTGATTTTTTCATTGTTATAGTCCTTGATGAGTTTTAATTTAATTATTTACTTATAAGGAGCAAGTAATAGGCCAATATAACAAAGTTATAAAATTCATGGGGTTAGGTTGTGATGGCTGTTTTTAAGTGATTAATTATAAAAATCATTAGCAAAAACAGCCACTTTTTAGGTTTTTTAACGATTGAGCTAGCCTGCGTTTATTTAGCCTAGCGAAAACACGTTACAGCTATTTACTAAATAGAATAAGGCACTTTGAGGCAGGTAAAACCTAGCCTCAATGCGGCTAATTATTATTGCAAATTGTTATTATACCAAGCGGTTACGAGACTCACCGTTAGTAAAGGCTGCAATATTTAGGCTTACCTCATTAATTAAGCGCACGATTGACTCTGTGCTGGCCCATGCAATGTGAGGTGTAAGAAGCAAGTTTTCGCCTGTGTAATTAGCCAGCGGGTTAGAAGGCTCTGCCGGCTCTTTAGTAAGTACATCAACTCCCGCACCGGCAATTAAATTTTGCTCTAGGGCTGTGGTTAAGTCGGCTTCATTTATAATGCCACCACGTGCGGTATTGATAATAATACTGCTGGGTTTCATCATTTTTAGCTCATCTAACGAAATTAAATCGCGTGTTTCATCAGTAAGCGGGCAGTGCACGCTAATTATATCAGCGGTTTTTAATACTTCTTCAAAAGGTGTACGGCCTTCTCTACAAGAGGCGCCTTTACGCTCTGCAACCACTACATTGGCTCCAAAAGCTTGCGCTACTGTCGCCACACCTTTACCTAGCGTTCCACCACCTATAATGGCAAATGTTTTACCTTGTAAATCATTAAAGCTGTAATCTAATCGGCAAAACATCTCGCTTTTTTGCCAAGCGCCTTGCTGGCAGTCGCGCTGGTAGCGGTGTGTATTACCTAATAAATTAGTCACTAACGAAAACGTGTGCTGTACAACCGAAGGGGTTGAGTAGCCTGCTACGTTGGTAACGGCAATACCAAATTCTTCAGCGGCGTTTAAATCAACATTATTAGTGCCTGTTGCACTTACGCAAATAAGCTTAAGCGTTTTAAGTTGGCTTATCGTATCGCGATTTAGCACAACCTTGTTGGTAATAAGGACGTCCGCGCCTTGGCTGTGAGCAACAACTTGCTCAGGTGACGTAAGTTCGTAAGTAGTTAGCTCACCTAGTTCTTCAATGCAAGTTAACGAGGTTTTAGCTAAAGTAGCGTTATCGAGAATGGTGATTTTCATTGTGTGTCCTATCTAAATGCGTACCGTAAAATGGCAAGAGCGTTTAAGGTACTACGAATACACACCTTTGTTAATGCTATTACTACCAAATGCTTAGTACAAAAAGTCAGGTTGCTGTTAAAAGTTTAAATTGGCTGGTCTGCCCACTCAAATATAAATAACATGATATTTTAGCGGGCTATATCGCTGGGGCCTGTTTATCAATTGAGGTTGAACTCACTTTCCTGTGAAAGGTCAACAAGCCTTATTAACGTTGATAAAACTAAAAAACAATGCACCAACCCCTTTTTGTGTGGTCATAGACTGAAATGGCTCGCAAATAAGCATAACCAAATGGCTATTTCTTATTTAAGAGTGGCTGAGTTATAATCAAAATTATATATAAACGGTACGTTTTGCGTGCCGTTTTTTTAACATTGTAGATGCAGTAATGAGTGAATTAGAAGATAAGTACGCAGACATAAGACCTTACAACGACGATGAAGTTGCGGCCTCGCTAGCGCGTTTAATTAACGATAATGCGTTTATAGATGTAATAGCAAAGTACAACTTACCGCGCTTTATATCCGCTATGCCTTTTATTGCTCGCACACTGGTGAGAAGCCAGTTACGAAAAAAATGGGGTAAATTTACGAGCGTTGAAGATGTACAAAACGAAGTTGCAAAGTATTTAGATAAACTTATAAAACGCACTACCTCAAAAGTTACCTTTTCGGGTTTAGACAAATTAGACCCGCAGCAGGCGTATTTATTTATATCAAACCACCGCGACATAGTGCTGGACCCTGCACTTGTTAATTGGGGTTTGTATCAACATAAAATGAAGACGGTGCGTATAGCAATTGGTGATAACTTATTGCAAATACCGTATATAACCGAGCTGATGCGCTTAAATAAAAGCTTTATCGTTAAGCGCTCAGCCAAAGCACCTAAAGAGATGCTTAAGGCGCTTACGCAGTTGTCGTCGTATATTTATGACTCGTTAACAGCAGGAAATTCTATTTGGATTGCGCAAAAAGAAGGGCGTGCAAAAGACGGCTTTGATCAAACAGATCCGGCGCTTTTAAAAATGCTGCAACTTAATGGTCGTAAACAAAAGAAAGGATTTGGCGAGTACATTAAAGAGTTAAAAATTGTTCCTGTGTCTATTTCTTACCAGTATGAGCCTTGTGCAATTTCTAAAGCAAAAGAGCTTTATCATAAACAGCAGCACGGTGAATACGTAAAATCAGAGGGCGAAGACATAGCAAGTATTGTTGAAGGGTTTAGCTCTGCTAAAGGGCATGTGCACTTAGCATTTGGACAACCGGTTGAAAGCGGTTGCGATGATGCTGATGAGCTGGCGCAAACAATTGATAAGCACATTGTTGAGTCTTTTTACTTACATCCAGGAAATTACATTGCCGGTGGGTGCAAGCAAGCAGTTATTGATGAGCCCGATACCGCCACTTTTGAACAGCGTTTAGCCTTAGTGCCAGAAGAGCTAAAGCCACTTGTTTTAGCTATGTATGCCAAGCCATTTCAACGCAAAACTGAAATCACAAACAAAGTATGTGAGCAAAGCCATTAGGCATCTGCGTTGGCAAATAGTGTAATAAAGCAGCGTAAACGCTGCTTTTTTTTTGTGCATAAATAACGCTATACTCATACAAAGCAATTAATCTACTTAGGGGGCGCAATGCAACAAATTGAAATATTTGATATTCCAAGCCCCTGTAAAAGTATTTGCCAAGTAAACAACCGAGGTTATTGCAAAGGCTGCTACCGAAGCCGGGATGAGCGCTTTAATTGGAATGCGTTAAGCAATGCGCAAAAAAAGAAAGTACTTAGCTTGTGCCAACAACGTTACAAACGGTATTTACAAAAGCGCCAAGCTGCGCAATCACAAGCCACTTTAGATAAGCAACAAGGCTTTGAATTTTAAACCTTGCTGTACATGCTAGAGTTTTAAATTGTATTTTGCGCGCAATGCGCGACTAGTGCCGTTATCGTGTAGCTTATTTAAAGCATTCAATAATTTACTTACCAAAGCCGCGTGCTTTTTATGTACATAATGATAGAGCGAAAACGTACTTAGCAGCTGGGTTTGCATACACGTCTCTGGCAGGGAAAAGTTATCGGCTTTAAGCACAAAGTCGAGCATAATTACCCCATCAACTTTATGCTGGGCTAGTAGGTTAAGTTGGGTCGTAATATTTTTTACTTCAATAATATTGCCGTTAAACTTATGCTCATTTAAGTAATGGTGTTGAACTGGATAGCCTGATAAAACCGCAATACTATCGAGCTTATCGAGTGTATTGGGTTGGCAGTTTTTAAACAGTAAAAGCTTATAGTCAAACAGTGGGTAGTTAATTCTGATCAGGTTTTTATTGTCCGCCTCTATACTTATATCGCGGCCAAGCTGGCCATCTAACACCCCATTATTGGCTGCTAATAAGGCATTTTGGCGATTAAAATCAATTATGTGTACTTCATAATTAAGTTCTTTATAGGCTAATGTGAGTAAAGCGAGCGCATAGCTTGCTTGAGCTGAGTCGGCCGGGCGGTTAAATATAACGCTATTGTGATTGGCGAGTGTAATTTTACTAAAAAATAAAACGACTAATAAAAACAAAGCATTGAGCTGTATCTGCAAGGTTACTTCCGTTTAAAATAAGGAGAGGGCAAATGAACGCAGCGAATAATACCAAAATAGTTTGGTTTTTGCCCATGTTTGTTGCTTTTTAAACAGTAAATGGGTTCAAATATACGTATAATAAATGCGGATAACTAACCGTACTTAGGAGTGGTTGTGAGTTTTAATTTATGTGCTTTACCTCGAGAGCAAAAATACCAGATTCAATTAGATTACGAAGCCTCATTTTGGGCTTATCAAATTAAACGTAATAAAAAAACACGTGAGCAAGTTTATAACACGATTCATAGCCGCCCAGTGGCAGAGCAAACTTTTTTAAAGCAACAGTTTGAGCAGTATTTGGCGTTAATGCTAAGCTAATATATGTACACAGTACAAAAGTTAGACACACTTAAGATTCCATTAGTTAATAAGTTTTATGCACTGTATAGCGTAAGAGGACGTGCTAATAAGCAAGATCAGGTTTGGGTTGTTTACAGTGAAATGCAGATAGTTGCGGCGTGTCGGATACAAAATAAACACGACTTTTTATTTTTATCGACCGTATTTGTTGCCCCGCAGCACCGTGCAAAAGGGCTGGCAAAGCAACTTGTATGCGCCGCTATAAAACAGCAAAGCATGCCGCTTTACACCTTTGCTTATAAAAATATTACAGCTTTATATACGAGTCTTGGTTTTAACCAAGTATTAACATATACTCCTGGTTTAAAAGCACTTTTTGATATTTATACGCATCGAAATATAGTCGCTCTCGAATACTTATAACAAAAACAACGGATCAAGCCATGAGTAAAGGCGTTCATTGGATCATTAGTTGCTGTATAGCTTTAATCGCTATATTTAGTTGCCAAGTTGGCGCACAGGTTAAGCGTTTATCCCCCAGTGAAGGCCTGTCGCAAAGCTATGTGAACACTATGCTGCTTGATGATAACGGTTACCTATGGCTCTCTACCGAAGGGGGGTTAAACCGCTATGATGGTTACCAAGTTGTTTCAATTAATGGCCCTAATGGCGAGCTTGAAGAAGCCATAATTGATTGTATTTACCAAGACCCCGCAGGCAATATTTGGATAGCCTCGTTACTTGCCGGCTTATTTAAATACGACCCAAGTACCGACACCTACCAGCAATTTATTTCTCAACCTACCAGCGAAAAACAAATTTTAAGCCAGTCGGTATTTAGTATGGTAGCGGTTGATGACAAAACCTTATGGATTGGGCGTGGTCGCGACTTTGCTAAATTAGATATTGAAACAGGTAAAATAACCAGCCTATTTGAGCTGCCTAAAGAATACGAAAACACCTTAGTCAGAGAGCTTTTTCATTACAATGGGTATATTTTTATAGGCACAAGCCATGGGGCGTTTGTATTTGATATCGCCTCTGAGCAAATTAGGCCGCTGCAGCATTTAAAAAGCAAAGCTGAGCATATTTATCAAAACAACGTTAAATCGTTTTCGGTTATTGAAAATAATCAGTTGTTAGTAGGCACCGTTAAAGGCTTGTATCAAGTTGATATTAGCGACTTGCCAGGCATGTTTGAACGCCCCGACATAGCATTTAAAAACCAAGCCGTTATTGCCGATTTAAATGTATGGCGCATCATCAACGAAGGCGAAAAGCTAGATCTGGCGACTAATAAAGGGCTCTTTAAATTTGATTTAAATAGTAAAGAGTTGGTAAAAAACACACGGATTACGCAAAGTAAATACAGCCTATCTGATACCAGTATGATAGACATGGTAAAAGATAAATCGGGAGGGTATTGGCTCGCTACTAAAACCGATGGTGCATTTTATCTGTCTAATAATACCTATCACTTTAGCAATATAGATGGTAGTAAACTGGGTGGCGATGGCCTTTCTCATCCTTCGGTTTGGGGCATTACGGAGTATGGCAACAGCCTATGGCTGGCAACGCATAATGGCTTAACCGAAATTGATTTAGCCACTAACATTAGCCAAGTTTACTTAAAAAACCACAAAGTAGACTTACTGACTACCGAATTTAGCGTGTATGAAATTATTCCTTATAAGCAAAAGCTTTGGTTACATACAAACCGTGGGCTGTTTGAGTTTGACCCCATAACGCATCAAATTAACGAGCCAACAATAACAAACCCCAACAATAGAGCCTACATAGAAGGCTTGGTACACGGCGTAACCTTAATGCCTAACGGTGATTTGTACTATGTGCACTCAGATCACGGTATGTTTGTATATAATATTGATACTCAGCAGATCACCCGGTTAGAAGGGGCTTTTAGCAAAATAGAGCCGTTTTTGGCGCATGGTTTTTCGCCAGCGCTGGCAACCAAGCCTGATATGCCCCTGTTTTTTAATGCGGGTATTTTATATCAGGTAAACCCAACCACATTAGCATTAAACACCATTTATAAAGTGCCAAAACAGCACGATAACGTGGCTATTAATGTGCTTTCTTACGTGGTCGATAACAACAATATTTTATGGATTTCGCTATCTAATTTTGGCCTGATTGGGCTTGATGCAGCCAGTTACAAATTGGTACACACGATTGACTTAGAAAAAAATAAGTTAGGTACCTTACTTTATGACATGGTGCTTGATGATAATGGCATGATTTGGATGAGTAGCCATAAAGGCATATGGCGACTAAACCCAGAAACACTTCATTTTCAGCAGTTTACTACATCTGAGGGGCTGCTTTCTGCTGAATTTAACAGCAGTGCCATGGCGCATTTAAGCGATGGGCGCATTGCCTATGGCAGCTTAAAGGGCATTACATATTTTCATCCGATGGAAAATCAAAATTACCACTCTTTAATTGATCATGTAAATATAACGCGAGTTGATTTAATGTCGCGCGACTTATCTATCGATTTAAAACAGCCATTAAATGAAATAGTCCTCAACCATGATGATATCGGTTTAGAGGTGGCGTTTTCGGCGATGGCGTTTAGCTATCAAGAGCGCATAATTTATGAGTACCAGCTCGATAACGGCCAAAAAACCTACACCCGTAATAATAATCGGGTGTTATTTCCTAAATTAAATCCAGGTAATTACCAGCTCAAAGTATGGGCTAAAGATCCATTAACCGGCGAGTACACGCCGCCTGCAGTGCTAAAAATTCGTGTTAAGTATCCCCTGTGGCGAGCGCCATATTTTATGGTGCTTTATGGCGTTTTGTTTATCGCATTTATTGCTTTTTGGGTAATGCGCCGCAACAAAATTCAGCGCATATTACTGGCCGCTAATAAGGAAAGTAAAGAAAGTGAAGCGCGATTAAAACTAGCCTTAGAGGGCAGCGAGTCGGGCATGTGGGATTGGCAGTCTACATCGAGTAGTATTTACCAGCCGCGCTTATGTAATGAACTGGGGTATGATCAAGAAAGCGTGAGCCTAGATGACTACCTAGCTAAAATTCACCCGCAAGATAAAGCGCTTTTCAGATTAGAATGGTTAGAATTTTTATCAACCGATAAAGGCTACTTTAATTGCACTTATCGGTTACGCCACGCTAAAGGCTATTGGCGTTGGTATAAAGACTTTGGCAAAGTGGTGGAATGGAGCGGGCAACTTCCTAAAAAAGTAGCGGGTACTTACACCAATATGACCCGCGAAATGGTGTTTGAAGAGCATGCCCGTTTATTTACCGCTGCGTTTGAGCAAACCCGCGATTGGGTATTTATTCTTGATAAAAACTTTACGGTTCGCGCCTCTAACAAGTCGTTGCAAACGGCCTTTAACTTTCCTAGTGAGCCACGCTCTAGCCGTGCCCTTAATTTAGGCATATCGCGAAGTAATCGTTTTGACTACTTACGGATAATGCAAAAGCTGAATGTGGGTGAGCATTTTTCCTGTGAAGACTTAGTCACCCTAGCCAGTGGTGAGCAGCGCCATGTGTTAGTAAAAATAAGTGCAGTGGCCGACACTGAACACCGTTTAAGCAGCTACGTTATTATTTTAACCGACATTCATGCGCAAAAATTGGCTGAAAATGAGCTTCATATTTTAGCCAACTATGACTCATTAACCGGTTTGCCTAACCGTATGCTGTTTAACGACAGGGTTGAGCATGCGATTGAGCAAGCGCAAAATCATCAATGTAAAGTAGCTATGCTGCACATAAACATTAAGCGGTTTAAATACTTTAACGACTCATTTGGACGTGAAGCGGCTGATGAGCTAATAAAGCAAGTGGCTAAGCGTATTAAGCGCTCCTTGCGTCCTTCTGCAAGTGTTGCGCGCTTTGGTGGCGATGAATTTGTGGTGCTGGTGGAAGATGTGCAGCAAATTGAAGAAGTATTGCTTATTTGCTCTAAATTAATAGATTCTGTAAGCCAAAATATGGAATTTAATGGCCAGGTGGTAAACGTTAATTTAAGTATTGGTGTAGCAATAGCGCCTGATGACGCCGCAGATCATGCTGCGCTGTTAAAAGCTGCCAGTATAGCTTTGTACCATGCAAAAGAGTCGCTCGAAAGCAGTTATAAGTTTTACAAGCAGGAGATGAATCAGCATGTACAAAAAGCCCTGCATTTAGAGTCTTTGCTAACTAAAGCGTATCAAGAGCAAGAGTTTTGCAATTACTACCAGCCTATAGTGAATGCGCACACTCAAAAAACCGAAGGTTTTGAAGTGTTGTTACGCTGGCCAGAAAACACTTTAGTGCCCACGCAAGAGTTTTCTTTAGCGGCTGAGAGCATAGGGTTAATAACAAAAATTATGCTGCAAACCTTTGCCCGTGCGTTGCAAGCCCTTAAACAATGGCGTGAGATTTCACCTCAGCTGTACTTGTCGATAAACCTCTCAGCACTTGATTTTGAATACGAAGAGCTTGTAACCGACATTCATAAAGCGTTGAGCCACGCTAATGTGCCCTCAGAAGCCATAGTGTTTGAAATTACCGAGTCTATTTTAATGCGTGACTCTAAACATGCGCTGCACAGTATGGAAATGCTGAAAAAGCTTGGCTGTAAGCTCTACATGGATGACTTTGGAACAGGCTATGCGTCATTAACGTATTTAAAGCGTTTTCCTATCGATGTACTAAAAATAGATAGAAGCTTTGTGCAAGATATTGGCGTGGACTCGGATGATGAAGCCATTATTCAATCAACGCTTACCTTAGCTCATAGCTTAGGTAAAGAGTGTGTGGCTGAGGGCATTGAAAACAAACAACAGCTGCAGTTTTTAAAGCAGTTAGGGTGTAAGCATTTTCAGGGCTATTTATTTAGTAAGCCAGTACCTAAAGAAGCTGTTCCCGCACTGATCAAACAAGATTGGGGCAACATATTTAACCAGTAAAGATAAGCTTATTGGCGTTTACCACAGTGGCGGCAAAATAAATGGCTGTTGCGTTGATTAAGCTGCGTTTTAATTGCTTTATTGGCCTCTAGTTTACTTAGCCCTAGTTTGTAGCGTAACTCCTCAAGGTGATGCATCTGCTCATCAGTGAGCTTACCATCGGTTATTTTCTCGTGGGTGGCATCTTCAAATAGCTGGCGACGTTTGCGTACTTGCTCTGAGAAACTCGACGCTAATAAACCGGTTGGTATGGCAACCATCCCCATACTCACCAAAGTGATTACGCCACCAAATAGTTTACCAATGGGCGTTATAGGTACAACATCGCCATAACCAACCGTAGTTAGGGTTGCCATTGCCCACCACATGGCTGCAGGAATAGAGCCGAACTTGTCTGGTTGAATGTCGTGCTCTAATAAATAAATACCGCAAGAGGCTAAAATAAGTACCACAGACATAATAAAAAATGCCGCCAGTAATGAACTCGACTCATCAATAAACGCCTGCAATAACAATTGCATTGCTCGAGAATAACGGGTGAGCTTAAATACCCGCAACAACCGCAGTACCCGTAAAAAACGTAAATCGATAGCAAAGAAAAACATTAATAAACTAGGCAAAATGGCAATTAAATCGATAATTGCCAGTGGTGATAAAATATATCGAATCCGTTTTTGTGTATTTGAGCAATTCATGGAGGCGTACTTTACGCGATCGACACAAGTCCAAGCACGTATTAGGTATTCAGCACTAAATATAGCCACTGATACCAGCTCCAATATTAAAAACTCGCTATAGTACTCGGTTGCGATGCTGTGCACCGACTCAAGCACAATCGCCACCACATTAATCATAATGATGCTGATCAGTATGACATCTAAAATGTGTCCCGCTCGCTGATACTTACCTGACGCTTCAAATACTTGGTTTATGGTTTGTCTTAGTTTACGCATAGTACCTATTACAATGTGAGCAGCATATTGATACTGCCTTCTTCAAAATCACGACTTATTTTAAACCCGAGTTTACGAGCCAACTCAATCATGCCGGTATTTTCTGGCAGGGTGATACCTTCAACCGTTTTCACGCCTTGGCGTCTGCAGTGAGAAATAGCCGCGTTCATTAAAATACGCCCTAACCCAAGTCCTTGGCAATCAGAACGTACCACAATGGCAAACTCTGCTTGTAAGTTATCGGGATCCATAATCACTCGCGAAACCCCTAATGTGTGCTGTTGCTCGTCTTGTGTTTGGGTAACAATAAATGCCATTTCGCGGTCGTAATCAATTTGCGTCATTTTAGCGAGTTGATCATGGTTAAATTGTGGCAATTCACCAAAAAAGCGCTTGTATCTATCTTCTTTGCTTAAGGAGCGGTCAAACTCTTGATGTGCCTGCTCATCTTCTGGTTTGATTGGTCTGAGCGTTGCTAAGGTCTTATTTTTTAGGGTCACCGTTTCAACCAGCTCAATAGGATAAGGGCGGATTGATAAACGTTTTCGGTGCGCCTGAACCTGATACTGATTTAGGTTCATGGTGGCATCAAGGACTAAAAACTGCCCATTACTGGCTAAAATAGGATTTAGCTCTAACGAGGTGATATCCGGTTGATCTACGACCAATTGAGAAATTCGGGTCAGTAGCGCACATAAACGATATTTATCTACTTTTTCTGGCAGAATGCGATCTTTAAGAACTCCCTTATCATGGGCGGCGGCAATTAAATATTTAGCTAGGTTCATATTCAGTGGTGGCAAGGCCACCGCCGCTTGAGCGTACTCAAGCCCTGTGCCAGCTTCACCTAATAAAATAACTGGCCCAAAATTAGGCTCTGTTTTAATGGCTATGCGCAGCTCATTGGCGCCTGCTCTTGGCGCCATTTTTTGTAATGAAAAGCCATCAATAATAGCATCAGGGTAGGTGTTTTTTATTCTTAACAGCATGGCAAATGCCGTTTGCTCGACCTCTTGTGCATCATTGAGGTTGAGTACTACGCCACCGACTTCAGACTTAGAGGGAATACTGGGGCTCATCAATTTTAATGCGACCGGAAAACCTAGCTCTATTGCTTGCTCTTTTGCCTCGGTAGGGGTGTAGGCTACTTCAGTTTGGATACAGTCTATACCGTAGCTACTTAAAATTTGACTCGCTTGATGGGTTGATAAGTAATGTTGCTCATCATTTAAAAACTCTTTAATAGCTGCTTTCGCTGCTACTTTATTAATAGTCGCATCATCGGTGTTTGATTCTGGCGTTTGGGTTAAATGTTTTTGGTTACGACGATAGCTTACTAAGTGCATAAAGGCACCTACTGCGCCTTCTGGGGTACGATAGGTCGGAATGGCGTTATTTGCGCAGATGCGTCTGGCTGCGAAGGCGGCATCTTCTCCCATGAAATTAGTGATCACATACGGGCGTGCCATTTTTGGTAATTTGTTCAGTGCCTCAACAATAACCTGAGCGTAATTTTCACTCGGGGCCAATGCCGATGGAGTATGAATGATCAGTAAGTTTTTAACTTCTTTAGCGTTAAGCAGTATCTCTAATGCGTGTTTGTAACGCACTGGCGCAGAATCGCCAAAGATATCGACAGGGTTGGATGTTGTGTCTGAATGTGGGATCACTTTATTGAGTGCTTCGCGCGTTTCATCACTAAGCTGAGCAAGTTTACCTGAGCTTTGAATAAGTTCATCAACGGCCATCACTCCAGGGCCGCCGCCATTAGTTAATATAGTTAGCTGCTCTACTTGCAATAATTTGGGGTGCATTGCTAAGGTTTGAGTGGCGGCAAAGAGTTCACGCAAATCATTTACTCTTAACATCCCTGCACGTTGAAACATGGCATCATATACAGCATCTGAGCTTTGTTTTCCGCCGGTGTGTATTTCAGCGGCAAGAGCGCCTGCACTGGTTCTGCCTGTTTTAATAGCGATCACGGGCTTAGAAAATGCCGCCGCACGCGCGGCAGAAATAAAGCTGCGAATATCATTAATGTTATCTATGTAAAGTAGGATAGCTTTGGTTTTAGCATCGCGGCCTAAAAAGTCGAGTATTTCGTCAAACTCAATATCTAAACAATCTCCCATAGATACAAAGTATGAAAAGCCAATTTCTTTATTTTTAGCCCAATCAAGAATCGTTGAACAAACAGCCGCTGATTGCGACACAAAAGCCAGTTTACCTGGCGTGGCAACAGTGTGCGAAAAACTCGCGTTTAAACCTATGTGCGGAATAAGTAACCCTAAGCAATTTGAGCCAAGCAGCGTCACTTTATGCTTTGCAGCGTTATCTTTAAGTTCTTGTTTTTGAGTACTTGTTAGACCATCAGCAATAATAATAGCGCTATGGCACCCCAGCGTACCTAGCTGTTCAATAATTTTCATTAAGGTGTTTTTATTGGTACAGATAACGGCTAAATCAGGTACTTTGGGGAGGGCTTCAATACTTGGGTAAGCCAATACGCCATGCACTGCAGTATGATTGGGTGTAACAGGCATGATGGGCCCTTTAAAGCCCCCTTGTAATAAATTACGCATTACCACATTACCAGCCCGAGTGGGGGTGTTTGATGCCCCAATAACAGCGACTGAGCTTGGATTAAAAAACTGGCTAATACGTTTTAGACTCATTGCGTTTCCTTGGCTGATTAAGTTTTGCTATCTATACCTTCTCAATGTAACCTGTTTATAGTGTTTTTTCGAGCGTGAACGTGCATATTATTGATATTAGGGTCTGTTGACCTTTCAAGGTTAAACTTGCAGCAGTCTGTTTGGTATTTAGGCAAGGCAGAGCCTATGTGGTGTGGTTATTCCCCATAAATAGGCGATAACGCAGCATCAATGCCAAACAGGCGCTGCCCGAAGGGTTCTGCCTAGGGGCGATTTACTCTTTGTTGCTCGGTTTTTACTTAGCCCACTAGGTTACAAACCTCGCGCCGCGATTAAATCGCCCCTAGTTTGAACAAGTTTTAATCCGCAAAGGTCAACAGACCCTAATCAAGGAGAATGAAGTGAATAAAATATCGAATGTAACCGTTGTTATGGCAGCGGCGTGTTTAAGCATTGGCCTAATTGCATTGGGTTTTATTATAAAAGGGGCTGCGCTTGATATTAAAGGGATGGAGCGCACGGTGCAGGTAAAAGGGTTAGCTGAACGTGAAGTTGTGGCTGATACCGTTATTTGGCCTTTGCAGTTTAACGATGCCGACAATAATCTTGAAAAGCTTGTTGAGCGAGTTGAGCAAAAAAATGATGCGGTGATTGCTTTTTTAAAGTTACACGGCTTTGATGATCAAGAAATATCGACAGGTACTCAATCTATTATTGATAAGCAAGCCCGTGAATACGCGAATGATAACCAAAAGTTTAGGTATGTTATTAGCTCAAATATTATTGTTTACTCCAATGCTCCTGATAAAGTTAAAAACGCACTGAGCAAAGTGAGTCAGCTAGCTAAACAAAATATAGCTATTGTGCAAGACAACTATCAAACCCGTATTGAGTATATTTTTACTGGGCTTAACGATATAAAACCAGCCATGGTGCAAGAAGCCACAGAAAAAGCTCGTGAAGTGGCAGATAAGTTTGCTAAAGATTCAAATTCACGCTTAGGTAAAATTAAAACCGCTCGCCAAGGGCAGTTTAGCATTAGCGATCGGGATTCAAACACGCCGCAAATTAAAAACGTACGTGTTGTTACCAGCGTAGAATATTACTTATCAGATTAGAGCCGCCACTTGTTCAGTAGAGCGCTGTAAATAAGCAGCGCTAAGTAAAATACTGGTTTCGTTTATATCAGCGCCTTTTAATATATTTGCCAGTTGCTGTTTAGCGGTTGGATTTTGTTTTTGCTCTATTTCCATAAGCGCTAATAATGCTGAAAATTCATGCTTTATTGGTGTGCTAGGTTTATCAGCATAGGCGATATAACAGGCAACAGGGGTAAGGCCGCGAGCATTTGTTTGTGCAAGGGCTTTTACTAAATTATCGTTAGATTCAAATAGCATTAATGAGCGCACATAGTTAAACGCCAGCTTTTGAGCATTGGCGTGTTTAAATACATTGTGCAGTACATTATTTCCTTGGCTGTCTTGTGCTAAAAAGCCGTTATTTTCTTTTAATGCAGGTGTAAAAAACGTTAATGCATCAGTTGTTGTTAATTGGTTTATAAAAGGTGCTGGTGGGGTGTTGGTTGTTAAAATACGTGTTGCCACATTTTGCATAAAGTCGTATTTAATACTCATCCGCAAAGCACTTTCGTAAAGGTGGTTTAGCTGTAATGTTTGCTGAGCCGGGCTTAACTGTTTAAAGTCGTTATCGAGCTCGTCTAGCTGATGCTTAGCAATGCGCGCATTAAGTAATTGTATGCTTAAATCCATTCTTAACCCTACCTCTGAGCGTTTTTATTACTATAAAACAAAAAAGGCCGCATCAGCGACCTTTTTCTATTTATAACCAAGTATTAAGCTTTTTTACTTGCTACCCACTCGTTTACAAAGTTCTCTAGTACGTTAAGTGGTACAGGGCCATTTTTAAGTATAACGTCGTGGAACTGACGAATATCAAACTTATCGCCTAGTTGCTTTTTAGCATCTTCACGCAGCTCTAAAATTTTAAGCATACCCACTTTATAAGCTGTCGCTTGCGATGGCATTACAATGTGACGCTCAACCATTTTAACACCGTCAGATGTGGCGTTAGGCGTATTATTTACGTAGTAATCAATACCTTCTTGGCGAGTCCATTTCATTGCATGAATACCGGTATCAACGACTAAGCGACACGCACGCCATAATTCCATAGAAAGGCGGCCAAAGTCTGAGTATGGGTCTGAGTAAAGGCCCATTTCTTTAGGAATGTACTCTGAGTATAAGCCCCAACCTTCAATGTAAGCGGTGTAGCCACCAAACTTACGAAACTTAGGTACACCTTCAAGCTCTTGTGAAATAGCAATTTGCATGTGGTGACCCGGAATACCCTCATGGTATGCTAATGCTTCCATTTGGTACGTTGGCATTGCTTCCATGTCGTAAAGGTTTGCGTAGTAAATACCAGGGCGTGAGCCATCTGGCGCAGGTTGTTGGTAAAATGCTTTACCTGCTGCTTTTTCGCGGAATGCTTCAACGGCTTTAACTTTAAGATCAGCCTTTGGCTTAACAATAAATAACTCATCTAGACGAGTTTTCATTGTGTTGATTAGGCCAGTGGCTTCATCTAAATAACGCTGTTTACCTTGCTCGTCATTGGCATAATAAAATTGTTTATCCGTTTTCATAAACTGCATAAACGCTTTTAAATCACCTTTAAAGCCTACTTTGTCTTTAATTTCACGCATTTCATCATGAATACGTTTTACTTCAGCAAGGCCAATGGCATGAATTTCTTTAGCGGTTAAGTCAGTTGTTGTGGTGCGCTTAAGTGCGTTATTGTAAAACGCTTTGCCGTCAGGCAGTTTCCATGCGCCATCGCGGTTATCTGCACGTTTTTCTAACTGTGCTAAGTAATTAATTAACTTAGAGTAAGAAGGCTTAACTGCTGATTTTAATGCATCAGTTGCCTCGCTAATTAAGGCATCTTTTTCATTTTGGTTAATTTCAAGAGCGCTTACTTTACGTTTAAAATCGGCTAATAGTGTTGAGTCTTCACCTTTTTCAAACGGCGCACCATGAATGATGTTTTTGCTCGAATCTATAACATGTGGGAACACAAATTTAGGCGCAATAATGCCTTTATCAGCACGGGTTTCTAAATCAGTAATTAGCTGATCAAATACAGTCGGTACACCGTTTAAACGCGCAATATAATCTTTAGCTTCTTTAACATTACTAATTGAATGTTGGTTTATTAAAAACGCAGGCATCATAGAGTGCGTACCAAACATTTGGTTAACCGGGTAGTTATGGTAACGCCATTTAAAATCAGCAATCGAGCTTTCTAGGTCTTGTTTTTTTAAGTCGTAACTTACTTTAGTGGCATCATCAAGCAGGTCGCGGTTAATAGCATTTAAAGTAACTAAGTCTTCTTTTGCTTGCGCAAGGTCTTTTAGTTTTTGCTCTTCGCTGCCGTCATCCCATTTATCGTAATCTTTTTTAATACCCATGTAAGTTTGATAAACCGGGCTGCTCATTACATCGCGGTTAAAGGTATCTTCAAAAAACGCATTCGCTTTGTCGATTTCGCTTTGCACAGGTTGCGCTTGCACTGCAGGCGCCGGGGTTGTTTGTTGTGGTGCCTGCTGGCAGCCGGCTAAAATAGCAACGCTCACGGCTGCTGCAATAAAGGTAAGTTTACGCATTGTTTTCCCTTTGTTGTTAGAAACCCATTAGGGTGTATTATATTTATTTGCTTGTATTTTATGTTTATCGCGCGTGGTTAAAACCACTACACGAACAATTCTAGCAGGTCATTTAAAAAACGATGCCCTTTGAGGCTAACTTGCCAATGGCCGCTTTCTTGTATTAACAAACCTGCATTTATTGCTTTAGCTAACGCTGTTTGTTGGCTTTGCAATGGCTGATTAGTCAGCGCACTGTAATCATCAATAGGGCAAGGCTCGACTAAGCGAAAGCGATTCATAAAAAATTCAAAGGCTAAATCTTCTTGCTCTACTTGCCAGCTTTTATACAAGTACGGCTTAAGCATATCCATGTAACCGCGCGGATGCTTAATTTTTTCAGTACGGGTAATAATGCCGATTTTTGCATCAGTCACCTTACCATGAGCGCCACAGCCAATACCGAGATAATCGCCAAAACGCCAATAATTCAAGTTATGTTGGCATTGAAAGCCTGGCTTTGCATAGCCCGATATTTCGTATTGTATGTAACCGGCTTGAGCAAGTAGTGCTTGGCCTTGCTCTTGAATATCCCATAGGGTTTCATCTTGTGGCAAAGTTGGCGGCTTGGATGCAAATTGTGTATTAGGTTCAATAGTGAGCTGATACCAAGATATATGTGGCGGATTTAAAGCAATTATTTTTTTTAAATCGCTCAGTGCATCGTCAAGGCTTTGCCCCGGTAAGCCATGCATTAAATCAAGGTTAAAGCTATTTAACCCGGCTTGCTTAGCTTGCTCTGCAGCGTAGTGCGCTTCATCGGCACCATGAATACGGCCAAGTGCTTTTAACTTGTCGTTTTGCATGCTTTGCACGCCAATAGAAATACGGTTAATACCCGCTTTAACGTACTCTTTAAAGCGTCCGGTTTCTACGGTACCAGGATTAGCCTCAAGGGTTATTTCGCAGTTGTCGCTTAGGCCAATTAGGTTATCGACTTCGTTTAACAAGCGGGTATATGCATCGCCAGTTAATAAGCTTGGTGTACCGCCGCCAATAAATATACTGTGAATTTTACGCCCTTGCACCAAGTGTAAATCGGCTTTTAAGTCGTCAATTAAATGCTGAACATATTCAGCTTCAGGAATGTCGCCTTTTTGCCCATGGCTATTAAAATCGCAATAGGGGCATTTTTGCACGCACCAAGGTACGTGCACATATAAGCTCAGTGGTGGAAGGTTCACAGGCCGCCTTTGCTTTGTAGCTCTAGTAATAACTTTTTAAGTGCTTGGCCGCGATGACTCACTGCATTTTTTTGCGCTTTGGTGAGCTCGGCGCTGGTACAGTTTTGCTCTTTAACAAAAAATACTGGGTCGTAACCAAAGCCGCCTTCGCCATTTTGGGTTTGTGTAATTTCGCCTTCCCAGCTTGCGCTGCAAATAAGTGGGGTAGGGTCATCGGCGTGGCGCATTAATACCAGCACACACCAAAAGCGGGCTTTACGATTTGGGTTATCGGCTAATTCGTTAAGTAGTTTATCTATGTTGTCTTGATCGCTGGCGCTTTCACCGGCAAAACGAGCTGAGTACACACCCGGCGCACCATTTAAGCCATCTACCTCTAAGCCTGAGTCATCTGCAATGGCTGGCATGCCGGTAATTTTAGCAGCATGGCGGGCTTTAATTATCGCGTTCTCTACAAAGGTGGTGCCGGTTTCGGCCACTTCGCCTACGTTAAAATCGCTTTGCGGAAGCACATTTATATTAAGCGGGCTAAGCATATTGGCCAGCTCGTTAACTTTGCCAGGGTTGCCTGTGGCAAGCACTAATGTTTTGGTCATGTTTTTAATCTACGTAAAATTTTTGCTGAAACGTGAGTTTTTGAGACTGACTACCTTGCTGGATGTTTATCTCAAAACGTAAAATCTCTTCGTTGGTGTAGTCTACTTGCGCAAGGTAATAAATTGATTCACCTTCTTTTACTTCTTTAAAAGTAAGGGCTTGCTTATTGCCGAGTAGGTTTTTTGCGGTGCCGCTGAGCTGAGCGGTTTGCGCGGTTTTATCGCTATTGTTTTTCAGTACTGAAATATTAACAATGCCTTTATAACCACTACGCTCAAGGCCATATGTTTTAGCTATTTGCGGCTGAATAAAGGTAGATGGAAAAGCAATGTAATGCACTTGCCAAGGGCCCAGCTCTTTGTACTGTGCGCCTTGCATGTCTTCACTGTGGGCATTAAAAGCAAAGGCTAAAAAACTAATAAAGCAAAACTTAATTAAACGGTTCATTATGATGTCCTATATAAAAAAGAGGCCAAAGGGCCTCTTTTGCTTATAACAAAAAATTTAGGCTAAAAAGTCCATTAGCAGCATTTGTAAAAACTGAATACCAATAATTAGTACAAGCACCGATAAATCTAAGCCACCCATTGGTGGAATAATTTTACGAAGTGGCTTGAGCATTGGCTCAGTAAGCTGATGGAAAACCGCTTCTATTGGGTTATAACCTTGACTTACCCAGCTTAAAATAGCGCGAATAATCAATACCCAAAATACAAGGTTTAAGCCTTCTTTAAGTACGGTAATAAGTGCTTGTATAAACACAGGTTGCGCAGCCCATGCGCCGTATATCACCAGCATTAAAGTACTAATTTTGGCAACGGCTACAATAAATGCCAGCAATAGAGAGGCTAAATCAAGCCCACCTAACCCGGGTATAATTTTACGTAACGGGTTAACTGCAAACGACGTTGCTTTAACCACAAATTGGCTCATTGGGTTGTAAAAGTCGGCTTTTGCCCACTGTAGCCAAAAACGCAGTAGTACCACCATTAAAAACAAATCAAACAGGGTACTGATCAAAAATTGCATGGCATTCATAGTGTAACCTTCAATAAAAAGTAATTTTAAAGTTCTTTTTCCATTTGCATTGCACGCGCAATACACGCATCCATTGCATCGCTAACTGTTTGCACTAGGCCTTCGCCTTTTAAATGCTCAACCGCAGCATGGGTGGTGCCGCCTTTAGAAGTTACATTAGCGCGTAATTGCGAAATGCTTATCTCTGGTTGGCTCAATGCCATTTCGGCTGCACCCAGCGCAGTTTGCTGTACTAAGCGGCGCGCATCTTCATCGTTAAAGCCAAGTGCTTTCGCTTTTTCTTCAATGGCTTCCATAAATAAGAAAAAGTAAGCGGGCGATGAGCCTGTCACAGCAATGACATCGTTAATTTGCGACTCTTGCTCTACCCACACAACAATACCTGTGCACTCAAACACTTGTTGTACAAAGTCGTGCTCTTCGGCTGTTTCATCTGCGCCAAATAAACCCGATACACCACGCCCTAGTAGCGATGGCGTGTTTGGCATACAACGTACCATTTTAACGTTTTGGCCAAGCATTTCGCGTAAACGCTTAACGGTTAAGCCAGCCGCTACCGAAATAAACAGTTTATCACTAAAGTCGATACCCGATTCTTGAAACGATTTACATAAATCGCCCATCATTTGTGGTTTAACAGACAATACAATGACATCAGCATCGCGTAAGGCTTCGTTATTGTCGCTGGTGGTTTTCACCTTGAAATCGTCTGCTACCTTGGCAAGCTTTTCTTGGTTGCGGTTTGTAGCAATGATGTTGTTTGCATTAAAACCGTTTTTTACCATGCCACCAATAATGGCGTAGCTCATGTTACCTGTGCCTATAAATGCGATTGTTTTATCTGACATATGTCTGTTATCACCTTTTAAGTTCGAGTTCCAAAAATATCTGTGCCGATCCTCACCATGGTTGAACCTGCGCTAACGGCGGCTTCAACATCATTGCTCATCCCCATCGACAACGTATCTATATGAGGATATTGGGCCTTTAGTTTATCAAAGCAAGTTTGTAATTGCTCAAAAGATTGACTTTGCTCACTCGGATCGTCGCTTTTAGCCGGAATAGCCATTAAACCACGCAAAGTGAGTTGCTCACATTGGTCAATAAACTCAGCTAGTTCGGGGATTTGCTCTACGCTGCAGCCCGACTTTGCCTCCTCGGCGCTTATATTTACTTGAATAAGCACATTTAAAGGCGCTAGGTTTTCTGGACGTTGACTGTTTAAACGCTTAGCTATTTTTATTCTATCTACGCTTTGTACCCAATCAAAATGTGCAGCAACAAGGGCGCTTTTATTTGATTGAATAGGGCCAATGAAATGCCAAATGATGTCGCTAAATGTGTGTAGTTGAGCTATTTTATCTACAGCCTCTTGAACATAAGACTCACCAAATTGGCGCTGGCCATGCTCGTAGGCAGCAATAATATCGTCGCTTGGTTTTGTTTTTGATACAGCTAGCAGCGTAATAGCGTCGCTACTACGTTTAGCATTTTTAGCCGCGCTGGCAATTCTAGCGTAGGCGGATGTGAGTCGTTCTGCTATTGTAACCATATATTTATCAGTTAGTTGTGGAGTCATAAATGGATATTACCGAATTATTAGCGTTTAGTGTGCAACACAAAGCATCTGATTTACACTTATCGTCAGGTGTTTCACCTATGATACGCGTAGATGGTGATGTTCGCCGCATTAATATACCTGCACTTGCAGACAAAGACGTAAACAGCCTTGTTTACGACATTATGAACGATAATCAGCGCAAGGACTACGAACAAAATCTAGAAGTGGATTTTTCGTTTGAAGTGCCTAACCTTGCACGATTTCGTGTTAACGCATTTAACTCAAACCGCGGCCCTGCAGCGGTGTTTCGTACCATCCCTAGCGATGTACTGACGCTTGAGGATTTAGGTGCGCCAGATATTTTTAAAACAATATCAGATAACCCGCGTGGTTTAGTATTGGTTACCGGCCCAACTGGTTCGGGTAAATCAACAACGCTTGCGGCTATGGTCGATTATATAAATCAAACAAAACATCACCATATCCTCACCATTGAAGATCCTATCGAATTTGTACACGATAATAAACTCAGTCTTATTAACCAACGTGAAGTACACCGAGATACGCACAGCTTCTCTAATGCACTGCGCAGCGCGCTGCGTGAAGACCCGGATGTAATACTCGTTGGTGAGCTACGTGACTTAGAAACCATTCGCCTTGCGATGACCGCCGCAGAAACCGGCCACTTAGTGTTTGGTACGCTACATACCACCTCGGCACCAAAAACGATTGACCGTATTATTGATGTATTCCCAGGTGAAGAAAAAGATATGGTGCGTTCAATGCTTTCTGAGTCACTGCGTGCCGTTATTTCGCAAACACTACTTAAAAAAATTGGCGGTGGACGCGTGGCCGCGCACGAAATTATGATTGGTGTACCGGCGATTCGTAACTTAATTCGTGAAGATAAAATTGCACAAATGTATTCGTCTATTCAAACGGGTGCATCACACGGCATGCAAACCATGGATCAATGTTTAAATAATTTAGTTAATCACGGCATTGTGACAACCGCAGCCGCAAAAGAAAAAGCCCAAGATAAAACCCAGTTTGGTGGCTAAGGACATATTATGAATTTATCTTTAAATCACTTTTTACACATAATGATTGATAAAAAAGGCTCGGATTTATTTGTCTCTAGCCAATTACCAGTCAGTGCAAAAATTAATGGTGAGCTTATCGCTCTTAGCGACGATAAGTTAAGTGATGAGCAATCGCTTGCGCTTGTAGAGTCAGCGATGAGCGATAAACAAAAAAACGAATTTCATACTACTAAAGAGTGTAACTTTGCGATAGCCACAGACGAAGGGCGTTTTCGTATATCGGCTTTTTGGCAGCGCGATAGAGCGGGTATGGTTATTCGCCGCATTGTAACGCAAATACCTGATATAAGTGATTTAGGGCTGCCCTCTACACTTACCGATGTGATTATGTCAAAGCGCGGGTTAGTGCTGTTTGTTGGTGGTACTGGCACGGGTAAATCAACTTCACTGGCTGCCTTAATCGGCTACAGAAACCGCAACCAGCGCGGCCATATACTCACCATTGAAGATCCGATTGAGTTTGTGCACGAGCACCGTAAAAGTATTATTACTCAGCGCGAAGTAGGGCTTGATACCGACAGCTTTGAGTCGGCACTTAAAAGCTCTTTACGCCAAGCTCCCGATGTTATTTTAATTGGTGAAATACGCTCGCAAGAAACCATGGAATACGCACTGAGCTTTGCCGAAACGGGTCACTTATGTGTGGCTACATTGCATGCTAATAATGCCAACCAAGCCATTGACCGTATTATGCACTTAGTGCCTAAAGAAAAACACGACAAGCTTAAGTACGACTTAGCGCTAAATTTACGCGCCATTGTTGCCCAGCAACTTATTCCCACTTCTGATGGGGAAGGGCGTGTAGCCGCGATTGAAATATTATTAAACTCACCCATGGTGGCAGAGCTAATTAAAAATGGGGATATTGGTGGCATAAAAGAGGCCATGTCTAAGTCTAAAGAAATGGGTATGCAAACCTTTGACCAAGCCTTATTTGAGCTATACAAACAGCAGCGTATTAATTACGCCGATGCACTACATCATGCTGATTCGCCAAACGATTTACGCTTAATGATTAAGCTGCGCAATAATGAGCAACAAGGTGCAGGATTTTTACAAGGTGTAACTATTGATGGACTAGATGATAAAAACAGCAATTAACACTGTATTTTATCCACAAAAAAAGCGCCGCTGGGCGCTTTTTTTATGGATAAAATTACTTATAACGTTTTATACCACTGCGGTGTTTTTCTACCTTTAAAATAGATTACGTAATTAAAGGAGTCTGCATTACTTATTCACCATAACTGGCTTCAAAAAAACTCTCTAAAATAATTACTGCCGACATATTATCGACATTTCCTTTCCCTAAATTTTTATAGCCACCGTGCTCAAATAAACGCGCTTTTGCATCGGCGGTTGTGAGTCGCTCATCTTGTGTTTGCACCGGTATGCCGTAATGGTTGTGCAAGCGATTAGCAAACTTTTTAGCCTTAAAGGTTACCTCTTGCGAAGTACCATCCATATTAAGGGGTAACCCGACGACCATTAAGTCGGGTTGCCACTCTTTAACTTGAACCGCAATATGATCCCAATTAGGAATACCATCTTGGGCTTTTACCGCTTTTAAGCTAGACGCACTGCCTGTGAGCTCTTGTCCTATGGCAATACCAATGCTTTTGGTGCCAAAGTCAAAGCCCATTACGGTGCGCTGGCCTTGCGGCTTAAGGTTTTTTTTCGTCATTATCGTTCTTTAAGCGTGTCCAGCTTCGCTGCAAAGTTGGCTAACATCAAAGCCTAGCATTGAAACTGCTTTTTCCCAGCGTTTTTCTACCGGCGTATCAAAAATGATCTTCGGATCGGCTTTAATGATCAACCAACTGTTATCTAAAAGCTCTTTCTCAAGTTGTCCTTGCTCCCAGCCCGAATAACCAAGCGTAATAATAAATTGCTCAGGTGCGTGGGCGGTGGTCAGGTTGGCAAGTACGTCTTTTGATGTGGTGATCATTATATCACTGCTAAGCTTTTGGCTTGCAGAGTAGCCTGGCTGAGGTGAATGAAGTACAAAACCTCGGTCGGTTTTAACCGGACCACCTGCAAACACAGAGACTTGCGCGGCTTGTTGGGTTTTGTCGTTGTCTATTTCTATTTTATCTAAAAGCTCACCAACGGTCACATCAATAGGCTGGTTGATCACCAATCCCATAGCCCCATCTTCATTGTGCTCACAAATATAGGTAACGGCACGTTTAAAAAAAGGGTCTTGCATCGACGGCATAGCGATTAAAAAATGATTTTCTAATGATTGCATAGATTTCACCCTTTTAGTTTATGAATACTTATTGAACTTTGAGTATGGCATAGATATATACGTAGCGTATAAAAAGTCCATTAATTGTATGAAATACTTAAATTAATGGACTTTTAAATGGTGTTTATTTAGCGAGCTTACGCTCAATTGCGTCAAACAAAATACCGGTAATAGATATATCGTAAGCGGCTTCAATTTCACGTACGCAGGTTGGTGCTGTTACGTTAATTTCGGTGAGCTTGTCGCCAATAATATCTAACCCTACAAACACTAACCCTTTTTCTTTAAGCGTAGGGGCAACTGCTTGAGCTATTTTAAGGTCTGACTCGCTAAGGGGGCGGGCTTCACCACGGCCACCTGCAGCTAAGTTACCGCGGGTTTCACCATTTTGTGGAATACGCGCTAAACAATACGGAATAACTTCACCATCAACAACCAATACGCGTTTATCACCTTGTTTGATCTCTGGAATGTAATTTTGCACCATGGCAAAGCGACTACCATGCTCAGTTAAGGTTTCGCAAATAACGCCAATGTTTGCATCATCTTCTTTAATACGAAAAATAGATGCGCCGCCCATGCCATCGAGTGGTTTTAAAATAATGTCTTTATGCTCAGCTAAAAACGCGCGTATTTGAGCTTGGCTGCGTGTTACTAGCGTATCGGGCGTATGCTCGCTAAACCACGCTGTAAATAGCTTTTCGTTAGCATCACGCAGGCTTTGTGGTTTATTAATAATTAACGTACCTTCTTGCTCTGCACGCTCTAAGATATAAGTTGCGTAGATGTACTCCGTATCGAACGGTGGATCTTTTCGCATTAAAATAACGTCTAGGTCGGCAAGCGCGATTGTGGTCTTTTCTTCAAGTTCGTACCACTTTTCGGTGTTGTTAAATACCTGCGCTTTTGCTGCGGTTGCATACGATTTACCTTGGCGAAGCGATAAGTCATCCATCTCCATGTAGTAAATTTCGTAGCCACGTTTTTGCGCTTGCATCATCATTGCAAAACCGGTGTCTTTTTTGATGTTAAATCCACTAATAGGATCAGAAATAATACCTAACTTTATCGCCATGCGCTGTGCCTTAATCTAATTATAATGACTACTAGAGTGCTAATAGTTTTAATATGAGGGTGCCATTGAGCTATTTCAATTAGCTAAATCGCCAAATTGTAATTGTAATGCACTTAAGACCGTTAAAGCGGCCGTTTCTGTTCGTAAAACACGCGGCCCTAAGCGAATATCAATAAAGTGCTGATCTTTAGTTTGCAGCATTTCTTCATCGGTAAAGCCGCCTTCAGGGCCTACTAAAAAGCGTACACCGGTACTTGGAACGGTTATTGTTTTAATGCTGTGCTCGGCACGAGGGTGCAAAGTGAGCTTAATGGCGTCTGTTTGTTGTTCAAGCCATTGCTTTAAATCAACCGGTGTGTGAACAACTGGCACAAAGTTACGCCCCGATTGTTCGGCGGCTGAAATTGCAATTTTTTGCCATTGTTGGTGTTTTTTTTCTAACCGGTCGCCACTAAGTTTAACGCCACAGCGCTGACTAAAAATAGGGGTGATTTCGCTAATACCAAGCTCAACAGATTTTTGGATGGTAAAGTCCATTTTGTCGCCACGCGATACGCATTGCCCTAAATGAATTTTAAGCGGCGATTCGACATCATGCTCATCAAAACGTTGTGGCATAACAACAACTGATTTTTTAGTTACCTCAATAATTTCACTGAAGTATTCACCGCCTTCGCCATTAAAAATAGACACATGTTCGCCTACTTTCATGCGCAATACGCGGCCAATATGGCCCGCTGCATCGTCGTTTAAAGAAACCGGGGTGTTTAAGGCAATACTCGATGCCTGATAAATATGAGGTACTCGCATGGGGGTCACTTATTTTATAGCGTAAAGGTGTATAGCGCTATGGTAAGTAAGCAGGGCGTTGTACGCAATTATTTATTTTTGTTTAAGTGCCTTGGCAAGTGCGATTAAATCTTTAGGTGTTTCGGCAATATCAGTATCGCACGATAAGTGATTTTTAAAGCCTTCATCAGTAATACGATTAAATGTATAGCCGTTGTCGTCAAAGCTAACTACGTAGCGTTTTTCATGCAGGGAGTTATATATAAAACGTTGTTTGTCGTCGGCAAGTAGGTAGTCGGTGTTATTAAATAACACGCCCTGAATATCTTGGTGCTCGTGCAGGTAAGTGGCCAGTTCAGATACGCTAATTTCGTTTTCTAGGTCGCAATAGCAATAGTCTTTAATGAGTTCGTCAAACATCATTTTGACCAGCTTACGGGTGTTACTGCCTGCAACTATTAAGGTGCTGGGTGTATTGGGTGCCGTGTGCTTAAAATAATACTCGGCAAATGTACGACTAAATTCGTTATCTATATCAATTAACAAATAGTTAGTTACTTCAAATGACATAGGGCCCCGTTGCTTTATGCAAATGTGTTATGCCAGTTAACTAAATACGGGGCGCTTGGCGACTTATTTAATAGCCTGGCGTTAAAGTGAAAACATGCTAATAAGTAAATAGCCTATAGCACAAAAAACAGCAAACTCAATGCATGCTATGCCTATATTGTCTTGATGGTCGACCTCTAAAGCGGTATCAATATTGGGTAATGAAATTGCTTTTATTACAAAACTTAAACAATATAATAACACCCACATTACACCGCAATGCATTACCAGTGTAAATATATTTTCGACCATTTTTCCATTTTGAAAGGCCGCACTAGATAATCCAGCATACACGGCTAGGGCTAAACCTATTGATTTTCCTGCATATCTAATGCCAATAGAGGTGTTTTCAAGGTTAAAGTTACTTTGCAGTGAGGCACCTTGGTTTGCTTTAGCGAAGCGGTATTCACGGATTTTGCTATCTAGCGCAAACATCCCTTGTAGCGTAAAAAAGCTAACAAAAGCAATAAGTAAGTTACTAAACCCTTGTGCATGAGTCCAGGTATACAAGCCAAGTGCAATAATACAGTTGGCTAATAACATACCAGAATCAACCAATGCAGCGCATACATTTTGCTTTAATATAGCAGCTTCTTCATTAAATCTATGTAATATCCACTTTCTATGAATTAAATGTCCGGCTTTTATAAATGTAAATAATAGAACAATTAAAATAACCACTTTTAATGGATTATGTTGTGCCGTACTCATACTTATTTCATCAAATAAAAACGCCATAGTGGCAATAACCACGGTAATTTCTGAGGCGAAACTAATCCCCATTGCAAAATTATCATGCTGCGCTAGTTCATCTTTAAGTGCCTGTTTTGCTTTTATTTGAGCGACAATTCTAAGACTAAAAATAGTAATGCATATAACCGCAAAACTAATGGCAATCGCAACTAAACTAGTGTTAGATAATGATAAATATGACATGCTGATCCTAAGTAGAGATAACCTTTCTTGGTTTTAGTTATTCTAGTATGGTTAGCGCATATATAAAAGAGAGGATTGATGAGTAACAAAATGCAACTTCCTATTCAATTACAAAAACTTGGCTCAACACGCTTTGCACAGCTGTATCCGCAGCAACCTATACAAGAAGAAGTTGTAAAATTATGTGCTTTGAGCGACTTTGCTTTTCGCTGTTTAGAGTCGCAACCTCAACTAAAAGACTGGTTAATAAACCCCGATGAGCAATTTAGCCGAGATGTTCCCGCGCCATTCGACGGCCTTGACTTGCAGCAGGTAGATGAAAACCAGTGCAACAAAATTTTAAGGCAGTACCGAGAAAAATACTGGCTAAAAGTAGCGTACCTCGATTTGTGTTGCGATAACCCAATCAGTGACAGCATTAAATACATAAGCCTATTAGCTGATATGCTTATTAATAGCGCAAATAGATGGGCCCATGCGCAAACGGCAAAAACAGCAGGGGAGCCATTAGATGAGCAAGGTAACTCTTTGCCTTTAATGGTTTTAGGCATGGGTAAATTGGGCGGCCACGAGCTTAATTATTCATCAGATATAGATTTAATTTTTGCCTACCCGCGCAATGTACCGACCCAAGGTGGGCGCAAACGTATTGAAGCCCAAGTGTTTTACACCAAAGTAGCACAAAAACTGATTAATGCACTTAATCAAGTAACCGGTGATGGCCAAGTATTTAGGGTTGATATGCGCTTGCGTCCATTTGGTGAAAGTGGGCCTTTAGTGATGAGCTTTCACGCCATAGAAGATTACTACCAAGAGCAAGGGCGCGATTGGGAACGTTACGCCATGTTAAAAGGGCGGTTAATTGGCACACCCAATCAATATTGGGATGAATTTATACAGCTTTTAAAGCCCTTTGTTTATCGTCGATATATTGATTTTTCGGTGATCGAATCGCTGAGAAAAATGAAGCTTATGATAGCCCAAGAGGTTCGCCGAAAACGCCTGACCAACAATATAAAACTAGGTGCTGGTGGTATTCGCGAGGTTGAATTTATTGTACAAGCTTTACAAATGGTGCGTGGTGGGCGAGAAGCTAACTTACAAACCCAATCACTACTGTACGCCTTAGAGCAGTTAACGTTAAACCAAGCGATGGATGAGCAAGAAGCGAATGAGCTAAAGCGCAACTACTTACACTTACGTAAAGTAGAGCAATACTTGCAAATGTTTGACGATCAACAAACACAAACCCTGCCCGATGATGAGCTTAATCAAGAGCGCTTAAATTACTTACTCGAGTCTGAAAGTTTTAACCATACCATGAGCGATATTGAGCAGGTCATGGCCAAAATTCACGATGAATTTTTATTGGTGATAGGGGAGGAAACCGTTCCCCTTGATACCTGCGAAGGTGCGTTTATAAGTACTTGGGATCATGGTGATGTTAGCTTTTTAAACGATATAAAAGAGCAATGGCAAGTGCCACTTCATGATTTTAAACAACGTTTGAGTAAGGTAAATATAGGTAATCGTGGGCGAGATATTCTCGACAAACTAATGCCTTTATTGCTCAAACAGCTCAGTGACTTTAATGCTAGTGGTGAAACATTTACCTTGGTATGCCAAATTTTAAATAAAATTGTATCTCGTACTGCTTACCTTGAATTACTGTACGAAAACCAAGGTGCGCTAAAGCAGCTTGTTTTATTATGTTGCCATAGTAAATGGATAGGGGAGCATATTTCCCGTTATCCTATTTTGCTTGATGAACTAATAGACCCTGCTGCGCTTTACAAACCTACGCCGTTGAGCGCCTATAAAGATGAAATACGACAATATTTTTTGCGTATAGAACACGACGACCTAGAGCTACAAATGGAAGCGCTTAGGCAATTTAAGCAAACACATCAATTACGTATTGCGGCTGCCGATGCAACCGGTGTGATTGATGTTATGAAAGTAAGCGATCACTTAACGGCTCTTGCCGAGGTTGTGGTAGACCAAGCCGTTAATATAGCGTGGTATAACACGGTTAAGCGCTTTGGCATGCCGCCAAATACAGATGATGAACACAAAGGCTTTGCCGTTATTGCGTACGGTAAAACGGGCGGCTTTGAAGTAGGCTACGACTCCGACCTAGACCTTGTGTTTGTGCATAATCACGATGGTAATAGCAGCACCAATGGCGATAAATCGATTACCTCACGACAGTTTTATTTAAAACTTGCACAGCGCTTAATGCATTTATTTAATACCCGTACCGCCTCGGGCATATTGTATGAGCTTGATACACGCCTGCGCCCTGAAGGCGCCTCTGGTTTATTGGCTATTAACTTAGAGAGCTTTAATCATTATCAGCAAACCCAAGCATGGACTTGGGAGCACCAAGCGCTTGTGCGCGCCCGCGTTATATTAGGCCAAGATGAGCTAAGAGCGCGCTTTGCACAAATTCGTAAAGAGATATTATGTGCCCCACGCGATGTAGATACACTTAAGCAGGATGTGCTTAAAATGCGCGAAAAAATGCGCACGCACTTAGCTAAGGGAAACTCTGAGCAATTTGATTTAAAACAAGATGTAGGCGCCATGACCGACATTGAATTTATAACTCAATACCTAGTGCTCAAAAACGCAAATCAGTTTAGCCAGCTAACGGTGTTTTCCGATAATGTAAGAATACTCACAGACGCTGCCGCGATTGGTTGTATCACTAAAACCCAAAAGCAGCAGTTAATTCAGGCGTATATTGATTATCGCTCACGTTACCACGTTTTAAGCCTAAATCAGCAAGGTCGCTTGGTGTCGCGTAAGGAGTATCAAACCGATATAGAAAGTGTAACGGCATGCTGGAATGCAATATTTGAACTAGAAGCATAAACACTAAAAACCTAAGCACAGGCTTGGGTTTTTATTATGTATGGGTTTGGTTTATTTACGCTTCTAAGTATTAAGCTTTAAACAATTGCTGCGCACAAATTCAGAGGGCAGCTCAGTGATTACCGCTGCGCGCTGTCTGAAGCAAAAAAAAGTATAAACTTCATTTTCAAAGTCATCATTAATTGCACTACCAACTTGGTAAAGCGCTGAGGTAAAACTGCTATCAACCCTAAAATAATCTTTTACAACGTAGTCTTTACTCAAATACCAATATAATTGAATACCTTCGCTTTTAGCGTATTGGTCCAGTACGCCTTTTAACGTTGAGCCGTTTTCAAAGCGTCTTGGTTCACTTGTTCCTGTCCAGCTAGCTGGCATAGGGTCAACGGCTCTGCCGCGCTCTGCTAAAACACGATCAAGTGTTTGCTCGGGCTTTTTAAGCTGCAGTACAAACTTATCGCGCTCCTTATCGGATTTAACTTGGTTACGGATAGACGAATAAAAGCGAGAAAGCCCCTCGGCAGCTGCGTTTTTAGTCTCTTTTATGTCAAACAGTGGTCCCGCTCCGACTAACACATAGATAGCCAGTAAAATTAATGCAACTGCTAGTATTAAATGCTTAACCCAAAACCACATAACTCATGCTCATTTATTATCATTATTTATTTATACCACTACTTTTTATAAAAAGAAGGAGTATTTTTATCTGGGCGTGTTTTAAAACGGCGGTGCAGCCACATGTATTGCTCAGGCGCTGCGTTAATTGATTGCTCAACGCGCTGATTAACACGTGTTACATCTGCTTTATCATCGCCGCTTGGGAAGTTCTCAAGCTCAGGTACTATTTCTAAATGGTATTTACCGTGCTCATCACGTCGACTAATTAGGCTCATGGTTTCGCAGTGTTTACTTGCTGCAAAAAGTAATGTGCCTGTGGTGGTGGCTGTATCTGGCACTGCGTAAAAAGGCACAAATTCACAGCGGTTACGGCCGTAGTCTTGGTCGGGTAGGTAATAACACACCTTTTTATTTTTTAGTGACTTTAACAAGCCTTTTACGTCCTTTCGTCCAATTAAATACTCGTTAGAACGAAGGCGGCCATTGGTTGTAAAGTATTCCATGAGTGCATTGTTGTGTGGGCGGTAAAACCCAAGCCCTTGGCATTTGGTGCCCATAACACGACTCGCCATTTCTAAATGCAAAATATGCGGCACCAATAGCAATACGCCTTTACCTTGAGCCTGCACGCGCTCAAAGTGCTCTAATCCTTTGATAGAGCCATATGCTTTTTTAACGCGCCACTGCGGCCACCACCAGGCCATGCCAGTTTCAACCATGGCAATACCGGTATTTTCCATGTTTTTTAGCACAAGCTGTTGTTGCTCGACTTCGCTCATATCAGGAAAACACAGCTTTATATTAACCTCGGCAATATGGCGACGACGTTTCATAAATTTATGTACTAAGCGCCCCAATAACTTACCTAAGCTAAGCTGAATTTTTTGTGGCAACCACGAAATCAAATACAAAAAGAAAACGCCAATCCACGTTAGCCAATAACGAGGGCCTAAAAACGAGGCTTTAAAAGGAGATGAGGTGACCACAAAATACTCTCTAAAATAAAAACGCTAGTTTAACGCTTAGTGTTATAAAATACAAAAAGCCAGCAATGGCTGGCTTTAAACGTTACTTTTTAACTTATTAGGCTTTTTTTAAGCCTTGGTTAATACCCAGTAAATCGGCACTTGTTAGTGTACCTGCAGCTTGCTTTAAGCGAAGCGTAGATAACACGTAACGATAGCGTACATCAGCTAGGTTACGTTTTGCATCATACAAGTTTTGCGTGCTTACAAGCACATCAACAATAGTACGCGTGCCTACTTCAAAGCCAGCTTCTGTTGCTTTAAGCGCACTTTGCGCTGATACCACAGCTTGCTCTAGAGCTTTGTAAGTCGCGATGTCTGATACAACTTGGTTGTATGAGGTAATAACGGTACGCGTTACGGCGCGGTAATTTGTTTCGTAATCTTGGCTGGCTGAAACATAAAACGCACGGGCTTGTTTAGTTGCAGCTACGGTTGCGCCGCCTGTGTACAGAGGAACACTTAAATTAACGGCAACCGATGTTGAGTCGGCACGTGGTTGGTCGTTAAAGCTTAAACCATTTATATTTTGGTCAGTTAAAGAATCACCGTAGCTGGCATCAAGTGTTAGCTTTGGGTAGTGGCCAGCTTTAGCAAGCGTGATCTGATCCTTAGCAATATCAACAGTGACTTTAGCCACTTGTAAGCTGATATTATTGTTCTCAGCTACTTTTACAAAGTCAGTCGGTTTTTTAACCGGTTTTACTGTTGAAAATGTTTCGGTGTCTAAAAAATCAAGTTTTGCGTGGTATTTACCGGTTATTTCACGCAGTTGCTCGCGTGCGGTTTCAACGGCATTACTAGCAATAATTTCTTGTGCTACTGAGTTATCGTATTGTGCTTGCGCTTCGTGAACATCTGTAATCGCTGTAAGGCCAACTGCGTAGCGCTGTTTGGTTTGCTCTAACTGGCGTTCAATGGCACGCTTTTCGGCTTGCACAAATTCAAGGCTATCAATGGCGCTTAATACGTTAAAATAGCCTTCAGCAACGCGCACAATTAAGTTTTGTTTTGCGTTATCGTATTGCGCATTGGCTTGCAACGCTTGTTTTTCGGCAATATCAAGTGTATTCCATGCGCCTAAGTCGAATAAGGTTTGGCTTAAACTAACACCACGCGTGAATTGGTCGGTATCGCTGTTTATTTTAACTTGGTCAGCTAAATCACCAACGCTTTGAAAAGAGGTAGAATTGCTTTTTTCATAGCCCATGCTTACGCCAATTTGCGGCAGTAATGCACTCATTGCTAAATCGCTCTCGTAAGATTGCGCATCTGCTTGGGCTTTTGCTTTTAAAACTGTGGGATCGTTAGCGGTAGCAATTTCAAAAACTTGCATTAAATTTTCAGCACTTGCTGTGGTTGTGCCTAATGCGCACGACAAACTAACGAGCGCTGCAAGGATGTTCTTTTTCATGTTAGGTTCAGTCCTTAGACAAATTTTGTACTAAAAGCATGGTAACGTGTTTTGCTTAATAACTAAAAAAGAAATTAGTAAAACTGTATGTTCAAATGTAACAGAATATATTAACAAACTTTAATCGTTTAAATAAGCGGGATGTATAATATGGCAGATAAAAGCTTGGTTCAATTTACACATAAAGATGTGAGCTTAAAAGCAGTTAAAAGTCTGTATAATGGCTTTTTTAAGGTGGATATGTATGAGTTTGAGCATAGCCTGTTTAATGGTGGTACATCGCAACTTATAAAGCGCGAAATACTAGAGAGGGGCGATGCCATTGCTGTTCTACCTTATGATGTAACTACGCAAAGTGTACTATTAATAGAGCAAATACGTATTGGCGCTATTAACAGCAAACACTCGCCCTGGCTGCTAGAATGTATTGCCGGTATGACCGATGGCAGTACCGATTACGAAGGGGTGGTAAAAAAAGAAGCCTATGAAGAGGCTGGGCTTGAGCTTACTGATCTCGAATTTATGCTCTCTTACCTTTCAAGTCCGGGTGGTACCACTGAGCGCTTACATTTATACCTAGCACGGGCAGATTTAAGCCAAGTACAAAGTGGTGTATATGGCCTTGAAAGCGAAGGTGAAGACATTAAAACCCATATTTTAAGCCTTGATGATGCGCTTTCGCGCCTCAATAATGGTGAAATAGATAATGCGGCAACGGTAATCTGTTTACAGTGGTTGGCGTTAAATCGTGAAAAAATAAGCAGTAAGTGGACATAATTTTAACTTTTTAATACGGCGGTACTTTGACAGCACTTTTAGCAACCCAACGATATATTCAGAGCCTCCCAAAGTACATGACGCTTTGCGAGCATAATTACGTACGTCTTTCAAAACTACTACCTAAAGAGCGCAGCGCTAATAGTGTGCGTAAAGTTAAATTAGGTCATAGTGAATTTGCCATTATCATTGACGATAGTGCTAAGTACACACTGGATATTTCTATCAAACAGCTAACAGGGATGGTTAAAGGCGTTTCTCCTTTGTATTTAACAGTAAGGCTTTATCAAGATGCAAAAGTGGCTGAAATTATTCACCACGATTACCATCAACGGATAAAGCCATCTTATGGTTATCCAAACCCTAAAATGCACCAAAAAGATGAAAAGTATCAACTTAATGCATTTTTATATGACTGGTTAGTAGCCTGTGTAGAGCATGGCCGAGCAGTACTAAACTGGGATATAAACAATGGCTTGGTTTGATGAACATTATCACTTTAACCGCTCATCGCTGCGTGTTGCGCATATAACCGATAGCCATTTATTTGCCGACCCTAACGCAGAGTACTTTAACGTAAACACCGCCGCGCATTTTGCACAAGTATTAGCGCACATGGCCACGCAGTCATTAGATGCGGTTATATTTGGTGGTGATTTAACACAAGATCATAGTTTTGAATCTTATTTATTATTTGCCGAGCTTATTAATAACGCTGATTTGACCTGCCCAGTATTTTGGGTACCAGGCAATCATGATGAGATTGCCATGCTTAATCGTATCAGTGGTGGGCAAATAGTGTCGGCTAAACGCATTATCGCACAAGGATTTGAGCTGCTACTTATAAACTCAAAAGGCCCTACACCTGCAGGGTGGGTGTCTAGCGAGCACTTAAATGAAATCGCGGATTGTTTAGCAAGTTCGCAATCGCAGCATGTGGTGTTTTGTCATCACAACCCGCTTGCTATTAATGGCTACCTTGATAAACACATGCTTGAAAACGGCCCGCAATTATTAAACGTGTTAGTTAATAGCGCTAATGTAGCGGCGTTGCTGCACGGTCATGTGCATAATCACTATACGCAAACTTTTAGAGAGCTGAGTATTTATGCAACGCCCGCCAGTTCGGTGCAATTTACAAAAAATTGCCCGCAATGGCAGCAAGAAAACCACGGCCCCGCTTATCGAATGTTGCATTTAACTACACAGGACAATGCTTTAACAGTTAAAACGGATGTTGTATGGTTAAACGCGTAATTTATATTCATGGCTTTAATAGTTCTGAAAAATCATATAAAGCTGTGCGCTTTAGCGAGCTTATGGCAAACTATGACGTTGACTATTGCGTACCGCGTTTAAATCACGAGCCCTTACAAGCTATTTTACAGCTTGAGCATTTATTAACGCCAGATACCGCGTTACTTGGGAGCTCACTAGGTGGATTTTATGCCACCTATTTGTCGCAGCGTTATAACCTGCGAGCAGCATTAATAAACCCAGCAGTAGCACCGTTTAACTTATTAGCGCCGCTTATTGGCCACAATTATAATCCGTATCAAGATTATCATTATGAGTTAAATACCAGCCACATGGATGCTTTAAAAGCATTGTATGTGCCTAAATTAACATCCCCCGAATTGCTCTATTTGTTGCAGCAAACGGGAGATGAAGTGTTAAATTATCAACACGCAGTAAATTATTTTTCACAATGCAAACAGTTAGTTGAGTTTGGTGGCGATCACAGCTTTGTTGGTTTTGAACGCACCTTAGATAGTATTGTAGAGTTTCTTAAATTACCTAAAACAAATTAGCCTAAGCGCATATAAAGATAAAAATTATGAGTCAGCAAAATTATAACGCCGAAGCCATTGAGGTTCTCAATGGATTAGAGCCGGTAAAACGCCGCCCTGGTATGTATACCGACACGGTACGTCCAAACCATTTAGGCCAAGAGGTTATCGATAACAGTGTCGATGAAGCCATGGCGGGCCATGCCACTAAAATTGATGTGATCTTACACGAAGATAACTCTCTTGAAGTTATAGACGATGGCCGTGGTATGCCTATAGATATTCACCCTGAGGAAGGTATTCCAGGGGTGGAGCTGATTTTTACCAAGCTGCATGCAGGTGGTAAATTCTCTAACAAAAACTATCAGTTTTCGGGCGGTTTACACGGGGTAGGTATTTCGGTTGTAAATGCGTTATCGCACCGTGTTGAAGTAACGGTAAGGCGCGACGCTCAACAATTTAGAATGGCCTTTGAAAATGGCGATAAAGTTGAAGACTTAAATGTCATTGGCACTGTTGGTAAGCGCAACACCGGTACAACCGTTCGATTTTGGCCCGATGCGAGTTACTTTGACTCAGCTAACTTTTCAATTACTAAATTAAACCACCTATTAAAAGCAAAAGCGGTTTTATGTCCAGGCTTGCGCATTAAGTTTGTTAATAAGCAAACTAAAGAAACTCAAGAATGGTTTTACGAAACAGGCTTAAAGGATTACTTAATTGAAGCTGTTAAAGGCTTTGAAGTACTGCCAAAAGACCCATTTGTAGGCGAGTTTTCAAGCTCGATTGAAGGGGCTGATTGGGCTGTTGTATGGCAACCTGAGGGCGGTGAGTCGATTGCTGAGAGCTATGTAAACCTTATTCCTACCGCACAAGGTGGTACACACGTAAATGGTTTGCGCCAAGGCTTACTTGAAGCAATGCGCGAATTTTGTGAATTTAGAAACTTATTACCGCGTGGCGTAAAGCTTACCCCAGATGATATTTGGGAGCGCTGTAGCTATGTGTTATCGGTAAAAATGCAAGACCCACAATTTGCCGGCCAAACCAAAGAAAAGCTTTCTTCTCGCTCATGTGCAGCGTTTGTATCGGGTGTGGTTAAAGACTCATTTAGCTTATGGTTAAACGAGCACACAGACACTGCAGAATTGCTTGCAGAACTATGTATTTCAAATGCACAGCGCCGATTGCGAGCGGCGAAAAAAGTAGTGCGTAAACGCGTTACCTCAGGCCCTGCGTTACCCGGTAAACTAACCGACTGTAGTGCCGCCGATAACGACCGTACCGAGCTATTTTTGGTAGAGGGTGACTCAGCAGGTGGCTCGGCTAAGCAGGCACGCGATCGTGAGTTTCAGGCAATAATGCCACTGCGCGGTAAAATTTTGAATACGTGGGAAGTTGAATCAGGGCAAATATTAGCCTCGCAAGAGGTGCATGATATTTCGGTGGCGCTGGGTATTGACCCAGACTCAACTGATTTAACCGGCCTGCGTTATAATAAAATTTGTATATTGGCCGATGCTGACTCGGATGGACTACACATTGCCACCTTATTGTGTGCTTTGTTTGTGCGTCATTTTCCGCAACTGGTTAAAACAGGACATGTATACGTAGCTATGCCACCGCTGTTTAGAATCGACATTGGTAAAGAGGTGTATTACGCCCTCGATGAAGATGAAAAAACAGGTATTTTGGCCCGCATAGAAGCAGAGAAAAAGCGCGGTAAAGTAAACGTGCAACGATTTAAAGGGCTGGGCGAAATGAACCCGCTGCAGCTGCGCGAAACGACAATGGACCCAAATACTCGCCGCTTAGTGCAACTTACGCTAGATGAAGAAGAGCAAACATTAGAAATGATGGATATGCTACTTGCTAAAAAGCGCTCGTCAGACAGACGCCAGTGGCTAGAAGATCACGGTAATAAAGCACAGGTATAATAGGCTTGTGTTTAACACTTGGAGAGGCAAATGAATAAAATACTAGGAAGTTTATTATTGCTTGGCTTAACAACAGCCCCAGCGATGGCAAAAGACATACTAGACAAACTCACCGTAGCACCTGGGTTTGAGGTAAGCTTATTTGCTGATGATGTTGAAAATGCACGCCAAATAGCAGTATCAAAAAAAGGCATTGTTTACGCAGGTTCGCGCAAAGCAGGAAATGTGTATGCGTTAATCGATCATAACAGTGATGGCGTAGCAGATAAAAAAATGGTGATTGCTGAGGGGCTAAACATGCCCTCTGGTTTAGCAATTAAAGATGGCGACTTATACGTAGGTGAAGTACACCGTATTATTCGCTTTAAAAACGTAGACACGCAGTTAAAAGACCCTAAATTTGACGTAGTTTACAACGCGTTGCCATCGGATCGTCACCACGGGTGGAAGTTTTTACGCTTTGCACCCACCGGAGAGCTTATTATTCCGGTTGGTGTTCCGTGTAATATATGCGCCGAAGATGAGCGTTACGGGCGTATTTTTGCACTTGATGTAGAAACCAAACAAATTAAAACAATAGCCCAAGGGGTACGTAACTCAGTGGGGTTTGACTTTCATCCAAGCACGCAAGCATTATGGTTTAGTGATAATGGCCGCGACATGATGGGTGATGATATTCCACCTGATGAAATTAACCGCGTAAGTAAAGAAAACGAGCACTTTGGTTTTCCTTACGTTCACGCCGGTGCCATTGCAGATCCTGAGTTTGGTAAAGGTAAAAACATTAGCGACTACAGCCCGCCAGCGCTTGCGCTAGGTGCTCACGTTGCGCCCCTTGGTATTCATTTTTATACCGGTAAACAGTTCCCGGGCTCTTACAAAGAGCAGCTATTTGTTGCTGAACATGGCTCGTGGAATCGTACTAAAAAGTCAGGTTATAAAGTGGCTGTAGCCAATGTAGAGCAAGGGCGTATTACTAAATACACGCCATTTATTACCGGCTTTATGCATAACGAAACAACCTTTGGACGCCCAGTTGCATTTGCACAATTAAATGACGGCAGTCTGCTAATAAGCGACGATTACGCAAACGTGATCTACCGCGTAAGCTATAAGAAAAACTAGGTAAGCTTTAATGAGTGATACAGATACCTTGCTAATGCAAGGAATTGAACAACAAACAATGGGGCGTTTTACCGAAGACGCCTACTTAAATTACTCTATGTACGTAATTATGGACCGTGCATTACCGCATGTTGGTGATGGTTTAAAACCGGTTCAACGTCGTATTATTTATGCTATGAGCGAGCTGGGTTTATCGGCCGCTGCTAAATATAAAAAATCGGCTCGTACGGTAGGTGATGTATTAGGTAAATACCACCCGCATGGCGACAGTGCCTGTTACGAGGCTATGGTATTAATGGCACAGCCGTTTTCTTACCGTTACCCATTAGTCGATGGGCAAGGTAACTGGGGGGCAGCAGATGACCCTAAATCGTTTGCAGCAATGCGTTATACCGAAGCACGCTTATCAAAGTTCTCTGAGGTATTACTTAAAGAGCTAGGGCAAGGCACCGTTGATTGGACGCCAAACTTTGACGGCACTATGGACGAGCCATTAGTGTTACCGGCGCGCTTACCGCATATTTTGTTAAATGGCGTAACGGGTATTGCAGTAGGTATGGCAACCGATATTCCCCCACATAATGTGCGTGAAGTAGCCAGTGCCTGTTGTTTATTACTTGATAAGCCTAAAACCGAGCTTGATGAGTTACTTGAGCTTGTGCACGCACCTGATTATCCAACCGACGCTGAAATAATTACCCCAAAAGCCGATATTCATAAAATATACAAAACCGGCCGAGGCTCAATTAAAATGCGCGCGGTGTATACTGAAGAGCATGGCGATATTGTTATTACGGCGCTACCGCATCAGTGTTCAGGGGCTAAAGTGCTTGAGCAAATAGCAGCGCAAATGAATGCTAAAAAGCTGCCAATGGTCGCTGATTTACGAGATGAGTCTGATCACGAAAATCCTACCCGTATTGTGATTGTACCGCGTTCAAACCGCATTAAAGCTGAGCCGTTAATGGCGCACTTATTTGCCACCACCGACCTTGAAAAAAACTACCGTGTAAACTTAAACATGTTAGGCCTTGATGGCCGCCCGCAAGTAAAAGACCTACGCAGTATTTTATCTGAGTGGCTAACGTTTAGACGCGAAACAGTACGTAGGCGCTTACAGCACCGTTTAGATAAAGTACTGGCACGATTGCATATTTTAGAAGGTTTACTTGCTGCCTTTTTAAATATTGATGAAGTGATTGAAATTATTCGCACAGAAGATAAACCAAAACCTGTGTTGATGGAGCGCTTTGATTTAACCGATACTCAAGCCGAAGCCATTTTAGAGTTAAAACTTCGTCATTTAGCAAAACTAGAAGAATTTAAAATACGTGGCGAGCAAGATGAGCTGGCCAAAGAACGTGACAAGTTAGAGCAAACGCTTGGCTCAGACCGTCGTATGTCAACGCTTCTTAAAAAAGAAATTCAAGAAGCGGCCGACATGTATGGCGACGATCGCCGCTCACCTGTTATTGAGCGCGTAGAAGCTAAAGCACTGAGTGAAAAAGATTTAATTCCTTCAGAGTCGGTAACAGTCGTGCTTTCTGATAAAGGCTGGGCACGTGTTGGTAAAGGCCATGACATTGACGTAGAAGGGCTTAATTACCGTGCTGGCGATGAATACAAAGCCTCCGCTAAGGGTAAGAGTAATCAGCCTGCGGTATTTTTAGACTCAGCAGGGCGTGCATTTGCAACCGATGCGCACAGCTTGCCATCGGCACGTAGCCAAGGCGAGCCAATGACAGGGCGCTTTAACCTCACCACTGGAGCTAATTTTGAGCACGTGGTAATGGGTGAAGATAATCAAGTGCTACTTATGGCCTCTGACGCGGGTTATGGTTTTATTACTGACTTTAAAGACCTAGTAAGTAAAAATAAAAACGGTAAAGCCTTGGTGAGCGTGCCTAAGGGCGGAATTTTACTCTCACCAATCAGAGTAAACGATGTAGCAACCGATTACTGCATGGCTATTTCGAACGAAGGACGCATGCTGTTGTTCCCACTGCGCGACTTACCAAAACTGGGTAAAGGTAAAGGCAATAAAATTATCTCTATACCAGGGGCTAAAGTGCAAGCACGTGAAGAGTTTGTCAAAGTGCTGGCGGTGGTACCACAAGGCAGTAGCGTTACCCTTCATGCTGGTAAACGAAAGCTAACGCTTAAACCGAGTGACCTGGAGCATTATCATGGTGAGCGCGGGCGTAGAGGTAATAAGTTACCGCGAGGCCTGCAGCGTGTTGATGAAGCAGTGGTGGAGTTTACGCCGGCAGATGAGCAAAATGATGACACATTAGTCGAAGAATAAACCCGAAATATACACCTCTAACGGCCTGCTTTTGCAGGCCGTTTTTGTTTATGCTGTATTTTTCAGCTTACAGCTGTTCGCTATTGTCTCGTGATCGTCATAAAATCACGTTATAATAGTGAAATATGCGTGGCTTATAGCGCATTGCACACACATTTTGGAGAGAAGTTTGTTAGCTGTTATACGTATTTTAATTATGGTGCTGTTTATATTTTTCAGCTGCGTGTTTGGGTTGTTATTGTCGATTGTGAGACCGTTTCACCCTAATAATGTGCATGTGATAGCCGGCTGGTTTGGCTCAATGGCTAAAATGTTAGGGGTTAAACTTGTCCTTAAACGCCACCCTGATGCGCTCAATACTGGCCCTGCGGTTTACCTATCAAACCATCAAAACAATTACGATTTATTTACTGTATCGGCTATGGTGCCTGAAAATTGCGTTAGCTTAGGCAAAAAAAGCTTAAAGTGGATCCCATTTTTTGGACAGCTTTACTGGTTGTCGGGCAACATATTGATTGATAGAGCTAATCGCTCAAAAGCGGCAGGTACAATTTCAAAAGCCGCTGAAAAAATCAAACAAAAAGGCCTATCTATTTGGGTATTTCCCGAAGGCACAAGAAGCTATGGCCGCGGTTTACTGCCATTTAAAACCGGTGCATTTCACACCGCTTTAAGCGCAGATGTACCCATAGTACCGGTATGTATGAGCACAACTGATAAAACTATTAAGCTAAACCGCTGGGATAATGGTACAATTTACATTGAAATGTTAGCGCCTATATCACTTGATAAAAAAGTGGGTGCCCGTGAACAGGCCACCCAAGTGCATAGTATTATGGCTGCTAAAATAACTGAATTAGATGCTCAAGCGAGAGATAAATAATGGAAAACTGGCGTGAAATAAGTGAAGACATCGTAAGTTCACTACTTGAAGATGGCTCTGATCCTGAAATACTTTATGAAGTTGAGCATCATTTTGTATGCGAAGATTTTAGCAAATTAGAGCAAGCGGCACTGGCTGCCTTTAAATTAGGCTACGATGTTGAAGAACCGGCAGAGCTTGAGCTAGAAGATGGCAGCAAAATTTGGAGCTTTGATATTGTAGTCGAAGCTGAGCTAGACGTTGAAGTTATAATGGAAGACGTTGATAAACTTGCAGCGCTAGCTGTTGAGTGTGACGTTGAATACGACGGTTGGGGCACTTACTTTCAAGAGTAAGGCGTTAGCTAGTTGATAAAGGCGAGCATTTATATATGCTCGCTTTTTTGTGCACAGAGTAAACATGACTCTTTAAACCGCAGCCTATTTTCAGATATTAATTCATTTTTAGTGTAATGGCGCATTAATACCCCCCTTTATTTTGCCTTATTTAACGGCAAAAATTTAATACTTTTCGTGTTACCAATTTCATTTTTGTTATAACCAATTGTTATCTTCCATATAAAAAACTTAATTCTCCTTAATTTATTCATTAAAAGTTAAGCTTGTTCATATTCCTATTGGTAATAGGGCTTATTTCGATGTACTACTTATTCATTAAATTGAAAAAATATTTTTATTTATTGCTAACCTGTCCCTAATATATAACCTGTTGAATAGTTATAACTATTTACAAGTTGTAAATGTAATATTTAATAAAACTAATACTTATTTGCTATTACATCCTCTGTTGACATATTGGTAACAAAAAATATAGCCTTTAGCTCCCCATATGGCATTAATATTGGTATGGCCAATTTAAGGGTTTTAGATTGATTTTTGTAACCTGGGTTTTCTTGCCAAATCTATTCATACACAAAAATAGAAACCTGTTTACACAGGGTGATCTAAGTTTTAGTGACTGACACAAAACTAGGTAGTTAGGTTATTTTTATATTCAGGTTTAAAGGAATAAAGATAATGATTAACCATAAAAAACTGTTTTTTTACAGCGCAATTGCGACAAGTTCAGCGCTATCTCATGCTGCAACAATTAATAATGCAGGCTTTGAAAGTGGCTTTAGTAATTGGAACGAAACCGACCCAGCCGCTATTTCTTCAGATGCTTACAGTGGCTCAAAATCGTTAAAAAATTCAGGGCAGTCCAGCACGGGTTTATCAAGTGGTAGATATACAGCCTAACACTGAATACACCCTAAGTGCTTATGTGCTGGGTAAAGGGCAAATTGGTGTAAACGATTTAAATGGTTTATTTAAAAACCAAACCTTTAATGTTTCTTCGTGGACTAAAGTAACAAAAACATTTACCTCAGCAAACACCAATTCACTTCAGGTTTTTGCTAAACATTACAACAACACCAGCGATGTAAGGTTTGATAATTTTGCCTTGGTTGAGGGCAGCGGCAGTAATGATGGTGGCTCAGATGGCGGCAGCGATAACTCAAATGGTTCAACAATACCTAGCAGCATAACCAGTGGTAGCATTTTTGATTTAGAAGGTGATAACCCAAATCCTCTCGTTGACGATAGCACCTTAGTGTTTGTGCCGTTAGAGGCACAACATATTACGCCTAATGGTAATGGCTGGCGTCATGAGTATAAGGTTAAAGAAAGTTTACGCGTTGCTATGACTCAAACCTATGAAGTGTTCGAAGCTACGGTAAAAGTTGAGATGTCTGATGGCGGAAAAACAATTATATCGCAGCACCATGCTAGCGATACCGGGACTATATCTAAAGTGTATGTGTCGGATACTGATGAATCGGGCTTTAATGATAGCGTAGCGAACAACGGAATTTTTGATGTGTACGTACGTTTACGTAATACCAGCGGTAATGAAGAAAAATTTGCTTTGGGTACAATGACCAGCGGTGAGACATTTAACTTGCGGGTAGTTAATAACTACGGCGATGTAGAGGTTACGGCATTCGGTAACTCGTTCGGTATACCGGTAGAGGATGATTCGCAGTCATACTTTAAGTTTGGTAACTACCTGCAATCGCAAGACCCATACACATTAGATAAATGTGGTGAGGCCGGAAACTCTAACTCGTTTAAAAACTGTTTTGAGGATTTAGGCATTACAGAGTCAAAAGTGACGATGACCAATGTGAGTTATACGCGCGAAACTAATTAATTAGTGACTTATTATGGCCACTCAATTGAGTGGCCATAATAAAAAAACTTTATTTTATAACCATTTTTTATTTTTAAAGTACACACCAATACCGCCAGTAAGCACAATTAAAAAAATCACAAATGCACAAAATGCATAAGGGTTTTCGGTGCCAGGTATGCCACCTACATTTACCCCTAAAAGGCCCGTTAAAAAGCCCAGTGGTAAAAAAAGCGCAGCCACAACCGACATTACATACATGCGTTGATTTAATTGCTCAGACACCTGGTTAGTAATGGTTTGCTGAATAATTTGCGCACGCTCTATGGCGCTATCTAGCTCTTCTAAATAACGAATAAGTAAGTTAGTGGTTTCGTTTAGCTTTGCTTTATCTTCATCTAAAAGCCAGGGGTAATGGTTATTTACCATTAAACTTAACGCTTCCTTTTGCGGTTTTAAGTAACGCTTTAAGGCAATAGTTTGACGGCGCAGTTGAGATAAACCTTGGTTATCAAACTTTTTACTTGGCTCGTCTATTTCTTCTTCAAATTCATCCAGGGTTTCATCAAGCGTATCAATGACACTTTGCATGCGTGATGTCAGTTTTTGCGTAATAGAGCCGACCAACTCTGATATTGAGCATGGGCCGTGGCCAGCATTAAGCTCTGCTAATATATCTTGAATCGAAAGTAAGCGACGTTTGCGCGTTGTGATAACCACAGATTCGCTAATAAATAAACGAATTGACACCATGTCCTCAGGGCTTTGCGCTGGGTTTAAATTTACACCACGCAAAAACAGCATATGGCCATTGGTACTAGGTGTTAAGCGAGGGCGAGTTTCATCAGCAATAAGCGAATCAAGCTCAAAGTCGGTAAGGTGAGCCTGGCTTTTAAGCCACGTTACTGCCTCGCTTTGGCTGTAGTCCATATGTATCCACAGTTTACCTTGGCTAGGGTGCCAGTTATTTAAATCGCGGGTGTTTTCTATGGCGTGCGCGCCGCCTTTTTCATCAAGCACCAGTGCATGCAGTAAACCATTAATCATATTTTAAACTCATATAATAGTGTATTTTTAATACAGTTAACTATAGTGTATCTGCATAGTGCTTTACAAACTTACCTTAACTTTTAATAAGTTAGCGTTAAGGTAAAACCTATATGCAGGCTTGAATCGCTAAATAAGGCACTAAACAGCAAGGCGCGCATTGTGTGATTAGTTCCTATAAAAGATCAATTTAATTTACTCATCGACTAGATAAATTTATTTCGCTGGTGTTTTATGCGCCGTAGCGTATAAGTCACTTTTTTATTAAGGGCACATTTATGACAGCAAAGTTAACAGTTGGTTGGCGTGAGTGGTTAAGTTTACCCGAGCTTGGCATCGAGAAGATTAAAGCAAAAGTTGATACTGGCGCCCGCACTTCATGTATTCATGCAATTAACATTGAAGAGTACGAAGAAGACGGTGAAAAGTGGGTGAAATTTATAGCCCAGCCTTTGCAAGACGATGAGCAAACACGCATTACTTGCAAAGCAAAGGTTAAAAAAATTAAGGCCGTAACCAGCTCTAGTGGGCAAAAAGAGTTGCGCTACTTTATAGAAACAACATTGCATGCAGGGCAGCACAGCTGGCCAATAGAAGTCACTTTAACGAGTAGAGCAACAATGAAGTTTAGAATGTTACTAGGGCGTACAGCCATGGAAAATCGTATAGTCGTTGATCCGGCTTTATCTCATTTATTAGATAGTTAAGGTTTTAACTATGAAAATTGGTATTTTATCTCGCAACAGAAATTTGTATTCAACGCGTCGCTTAATTGAAGCGGCAGAGGCACGCGGTCACGAGGTAAAGGTGATTGATGCGCTTCGTTGCTATATGAATATAAACTCAGAGCAGCCAGAAATTCACTACCGTGGTGAAAATTTAAAAGATTTTGACGCCATTGTTCCGCGTATTGGTGCATCGGTGACGTTTTATGGTTGCTCTGTTTTACGTCAGTTCGAAATGATGGGGGTTTATCCTGTTAACGAATCGGTGGCTATTTCTCGTTCGCGCGATAAATTACGCTCACTTCAGCTGTTATCACGTAAAGGGGTAGGCATGCCGGTAACCGGTTTTGCCAGCAAACCAGATGACGTTAAAGACTTACTAGAAATGGTAGGCGGTGCTCCGGTGGTTATTAAATTACTTGAAGGCACACAAGGCATTGGTGTTGTACTTGCTGAAACACGTAAAGCGGCTGAAAGTGTTATTGAAGCGTTTATGGGTTTAAAAGCCAATATTATGGTTCAAGAATACATTAAAGAAGCCGGCGGAGCCGATATTCGTTGTTTTGTACTTGGTGATAAAGTAATAGCGGCCATGAAGCGCCAAGCGCAAGAAGGCGAGTTCCGCTCAAACCTTCACCGTGGTGGTAGCGCTACATTAGTACGCATTACCCCAGAAGAGCGTAAAACCGCCGTTGCTGCAGCAAAAGCAATGGGCTTAAATGTAGCGGGCGTTGATTTACTTCGCTCATCTCGTGGGCCTTTGGTAATGGAAGTAAACTCTTCTCCAGGTCTTGAAGGGATTGAAGTGGCAACAGGCAAAGATATTGCCGGTATGGTGATTGATTTCATCGAAAAAAATGCTGCTATTAAAGGAACCGCAACCCGTGGCAAAGGTTAAAATTAATCGTCCTTTTACCTTATTAGGTGAAAGTGTTGGCGTGGGCGAGCGTAAAACCCTTGCCTTAGAGGCTGCTAAACTTTACACCCATTCACCGCTCAATATTCCTATTGAGGTGGTTAATGGTGTAATGGAAGGCCCAGTGCTGATGGTGTGTGCAGCTATTCATGGTGATGAGCTAAATGGTGTAGAAGTTGTACGCCAGCTGCTCTCTAAAATAGATGCAAGCCAACTGCGCGGAACCATAATTGCTGTGCCAATTGTTAATGTGTTTGGCTTTATTCATAAATCACGTTATTTACCCGATAGACGTGATATGAACCGCAGCTTTCCGGGCTCTGAGCGTGGATCGCTTGCGGGGCGTATGGCACATATGTTTTTTAATCAGGTGGCGGTACATTGTACCCATATTATTGATTTACATACGGGGGCGATTCACCGTACTAACTTACCGCAAATACGCGCTAACTTAGATGATGAAGCAACCGCTGATATGGCCAAAGCATTCGGCACACCAGCGGTTATAAATGCATCCCTTCGTAATGGCTCATTACGTAGTGAAGCCGCTAATTTAGGTATACCGGTTATTACTTACGAAGCCGGTGAAGCCCTACGCTTTGACCCTATTGCCATTGCAGCAGGTGTGCAGGGTGTGGATTATGTGATGCGGCATTTAAAAATGATCCGCGGCAAGCGCCCTAAAAAGCTGCCCGAACCTATTATTGCAGGGTCTACAAGTTGGATACGCGCTGAGGTAGATGGCATTGTGCGTGCGCAAGTATCGCTAGGTGAACACGTAGAAAAAGGCCAAGTGCTGGCGTACATAAGTAGCCCATTAGGTGATGCCGAGCTTGAGCTTTTAGCGCCTAAAGGCGGTATTGTGATTGGCCAGCAAACTATGCCACTAGTAAACGAAGGGGATGCGGTATTCCACCTTGCTTACTTTGCAAATGATAACAGCTTAGTAGAGCAGCAATTAGAGCATTTTATTGACGAAATAAATGATTTAGATGAAGAGCTTAAAACAGCTGAGCTAAATAATTAGCACTATGTTAGCTAGTAAAAAGCCGCAGTGAGGTTTGCCTTACTGCGGCTTTTTTGCGGATATAACTTTTTAAACTATGTTTTTTTAGGGCCAATAATCCGTTTTATTACCGGTGCCTTTGTAGGCTTAGGTTCTTTATTTAATACCATAACCGGGCGTGTCACAAACAGGTTATTTGGGTAAACAACTCGGTGCCCATCCACATGCTCAAGTAGCACGTTCATTAAACCTAATTCGACAATGCGCCCTTCTATATGGTTTGCGCCATCAACAATACGCACCCAATTTCCCACATGAAAACCATTTTGAATAAACATGAGTAAAAAAGCGGTAAGGTTACTAAGCAGCGACCAAGCGGCAAATAAAGCGACCCCGAGCATAGCAAATAATGATGAGCCCAAAACTAATAGCCCGCGCAGCTCTATACCCCAAAATATAAGCACTAAGCACAGCACTACAAACGCGAGTATTATTTTTAATAACAGCTCAGCTCTAAATTTACGATGAACATCTACTTTTCCTTTTATGGCTTTTTCGAGCAACTTTTTAGTGACTTTTAATAAAAGAGGAAAAAGTAAAATGGCCATAAGGGTAACAATCAATTTATATTGCGTACCCATTAGCTCTAAAAGCGCAAACAATTCCAAAGTGTGATCCCGTACTGTTTTTAGGAAAATTTAAAGCGCTAGTGTAACGCTTTCGTTTATTGCTCGCTATTTAAAAGGTGTTTTTAACACTCACGAGCCACTGCACCGAATCAACATCGTCGTAGCTATCAAGCGGGGCGGCAATATCAAGGTGGATCATGGTGCCAGAGTTTGCTCTGCTAGGTGCTAAACGCAAACCCACCCCAACATTTTTTAAAACATGATCGTTTTCGCCGTTGTCTTCATCGTTAAACCAAGCGCGGCCAACATCAACAAAGCCCGCTGCACCTACTTTAAATAGCTGCAGTAAATCGTACTCCCAGTAATAGCGTTTTTCTAAGCTGACTAAAAAGCTTCGGTCGCCATGCTGGTAATCCATAGGATAGCCACGAAGGCCCGTTTCGCCGCCGAGTGTTAGCTGCTTATCGGCGGTTAGGTTTTTAGCATACTGGGCACGGGCTTTAACAAACCAGGATTGGTTTTCGCTGGTATTTAAGTAGTACTGCACTTCGCTGGTGGCTAAAAAGTTTTCTAGTTGTTTTTGCTCTTTATTCCAATAACCATCCACTTGAGCACTAAAACGCCACAGCGTTCTGTCGGTAGTAAAGTGTGCTTTTTTAGCTTTTAACGAATACACGGCTCTGCTGTCATCATTACTTAGTGATTCATCTGAGTAACCTAATAGGGCTTTAATATTCCACCCTAAATTTAAATCTTCGGTGCGCGAAATACTGTCAAAATTACGCACTTTTATATAACTGTCTTCAAACCAATGACCACTCACATAGGGGTAACTTAGTTGTCTGTTTTTGGCCAAGGGAGCAAAGGTTGTTTCTATTTCTGCAAAGCTGTCTTCTTGGTTTACATAGCCAAGCGTTAAGCGCTGTGTCCAGCTATCAGATAATGCTTTAGAGTGGCCTAAAAAAGCGCTAAAAAAATCGGTTGTTTGATCAAACTCGCTGTATTCATCACCACGGCGATACAACGACTCTTCTCGCTGTTCAGAAAAGCTTTTAATACCATAGCTATAAGGTGTATCTATGGCGTAAAACGGATAGGTTAGCTCTAATAAGTGGCGTTTTCCGTCACTGTTGTCGGCATACTCTAAGCGCCCGCGATACCGGCTAGATAATATATTAGGATCATCATAAACAAATAAATAACCATTACGATCGCTGTCGGTGGTGCGTGAAAACGACAAACGCTTACCCCAACCCAGTAAATTGGACTCACGAAAACCAATGCTCGATTTATTTTCGCCACCGCTGCGACTAAAGCTTATTTCGGGTAGTAAGGTCCATAAATCGCGAGTTACCACCGTTACATCTACGTTGCCGTCGCAGTTTTCAACCGCGCTTATTTGCGCATCATATAAATAGTTTTGTTGGCGTAATAAACGCTCTGACTCAGCGAGCTTTCTGGCATTGTAATTATCACCTTGTTTAAATAACAGAATATTACTAATAACGTCTGGCTCGGTTTGAATATGCGCGCGGTTGGCAAAACGAAAAAGCGCGTTATTTTCCTCCTCCAACTCGGTATTAAAAACGTTAAGTTGTTTAAGGGTAATTGAGGTTATTTGGGCGTCGCTGCGACTATTAATCAGTGTGGTTTTATCTTCAACCTCACGGCGTAAATTATTGCTTTTGTCTGAGTGAGTTTGCACAGGGGAGCAGGTGTTAGTTTTATTGGGTGGTTGTTGTGCAAAGGCCTTAGGCGCACTAAAGCTTACAAGGGCTAAGCTTATACAACAGTGTGCAATCCATTTTCTATTCACCATTCAACCTCTTCAATACTACTGCAAATATGAGTCGTAATATCAGCTTACATCATTGTTATTACAATGTAAGTAAAAGGTATGGATTTTGAAACTAATTAATTGTTACCGTTATGCACCTTTGTTAATTAGTGCTTATGCGAGGCGTTTTAGCTTAAGTAAAAAGCAAGGGCTGCTAATAAATGCTCGGCTTCTTGGCCTTCGCCATTAATCCAAATACTTTCGCTGTAGTGTTCAAAATTTAAATTAAAGGTTTGCTGTTGATAGCTAAAGCGCAATTGATGACGGTCAGCACCCCCTGCGTAGTCAATAATTGTTATTTCATCTGCGTGTAAAAACAGCGTGCTCCACAGCTCAAAGTCTTCATCGTGTGGGGCTTCTACCGGGCTTATAACAATGCATTTATGGGCGTGATTGTATTCAATTTGGGTCATAGTTTACTTAATTGCTAGCAAGGTAATTACGAATGGCCGTTAAAAATTCGCCGCCATATTTATTGAGTTTGGTAAAGCCAACGCCCGACACCTTTAAAAATTCGCTGTCGTTGGTGGGCATTAATTGCGCCATTTCGGCTAAGGTTTTATCGTTAAATACAACGTACGGCGGTACATCGTCGGCATCAGCGAGTTCTTTACGCAGAGCCCGTAAGCGGGCAAATAGTTTTTTGTCGTAGTTAAACTGCGCCAGTTTATCTTGGTATACGTGTTTAGCTTGTAAGCGCGGCTCGGCAAGCTGTAGAGCGTATTCACTTTTAAGCACTGCGCGTGCTGCTTCGGTTAAGCGCAGCGAGGCACCTTGGGTAATATCTTGGCTTAACAAGCCTTGGTGTATAAGTTGGCGTAATATACTGAGCCAAAATTCACTGCTTTTGTCTTTGCCTATGCCATAGGTGCTGAGTTCGTGGTGGTTGTTGTCGCGTATGCGGCTGGTATTAGCCCCGCGTAATAATTCTACAATATAGCCTAAGCCAAAACGCTGCCCAGCTCGATACACACACGAAAGCGCTTGTTGCGCTACTAATGTGCCATCAAAGCTTTTTGGTGGGTTAATGCAAATATCACAGTTGCCACATTGCTCGCGTTTATACTCGCTAAAGTAGTTTAATAGTATTTGCCGGCGGCATGTTTGCGCCTCGGCAAAGCTGGCCATGGCATTAAAGCGTTGTTCTTCTACGCGGCGGCGTTGTTCATCGTCTATGTCTTCAAAAAAGCGCCTAACGCGGCCTATATCGGCGGGATCAAAATACATAATGGCTTCTGCGGCTAAGCCATCACGCCCAGCGCGGCCAGTTTCTTGATAGTAGGCTTCAATACTTTTTGGAATATCGTAATGCAGAACAAAACGCACATTTGGTTTATTTATGCCCATACCAAAGGCAACGGTCGCAACGACTATTTGAATATCATCGCGGGCAAATCCGGTTTGCACAAATTGGCGTTGCTCGTTGCTCATGCCGGCATGGTACGCAGCGGCATTTAAACCTGCATCAGCGAGTTTTTCGGCAATGTCATCAACGCGTTTACGGCTAGTGCAGTAAATAATACCACTTTGATTTTTTTGCTCTTTTAAATAGCGCAGTAGTTGCGCCATGGGCTTGAACTTTTCTTCGATGGTGTAACGAATATTCGGTCTGTCGAAGCTGCCGGTATGTATATAGGGCTGTTGTAATTTTAATTGCTCAACTATATCAAAGCGGGTCGCTTTATCGGCCGTGGCGGTCAGTGCCATCATAGGTACATGGGAAAAGCGCTGCTTAAGCTCATTTAATCTAAAGTAATGAGGTCTAAAGTCATGCCCCCAATGCGATACACAATGTGCTTCGTCAATTGCAAATAAGCTGATATTTAAGTGGCTGAGTCGCTCGGTAAATTCATGCTGAAGCACTTTTTCAGGGGCTACATACAGTAATTTTATTAGCCCTTGGTGCAATTGTTGGTACACTAATTGTTGCTCTTCGCGAGCCAGGCTATTATTAATGTAAGCGGCTTTAACACCTAATGCTTGCAGTTGCGTTACTTGGTCTTGCATGAGCGAGATAAGCGGTGAAATTACCACAGTAACCCCTTCGAGCACTAACGCTGGTACTTGGTAACACACTGATTTACCGCCGCCTGTAGGCAGTAGTACCAAAGAGTCTTGGCCATTAATGGCCGCGTCGATCACCGCTTTTTGGCCATCACGAAACTCGCTGTAGCCAAACACTTGTTTAAGAACCGTGTCGGGCTTGCGGACCAATGTGCTAGGTGTAGGGGTTAGAGTATTCATCGGCGGCTATTTTAGTGGTTTTTTTATAGGATGTCTTTAGCTTAGAGGTAAATGATTTAATTAGTGCCTCGTGGTTTTGCTTCAGGTATGCTTAACTCATCGTACCAGTGTTAATTTAAACATAGAGAATAATAATGAATAAAGAAATGTTAATTGAACAAGTTGGCGCACTGTTTGTAAATGGCATGCCATTTAATCAGTTTTTAAATATCTCGGTAGAGTCGCTCAGTCCTGAGCAAGCTAAAATTACCTTTCCCTGGCAGGATGTATTTATAGGCAATCCTGCGCAAAAAATTCTTCATGGCGGTATTATATCGGCGGTGCTCGATAATGTGGGCGGCATGCTTGCAGCAGCCAGTGTTATTGATAAATTAACCGACCTCGATATCCCTAGCGTACAGCAAAAGCTGGCTACCTTAGGCACTATTGATTTGCGCACAGATTATTTGCGCCCTGGCAAAGGGGAGACATTTACAGCCAGTGCTACTTTGATCCGCTCTGGTAATAAAGTGTGTGTATGTAGAATGGAGCTACACAACGAAAAGGCAATCCAAATCGCCTTTGGTACAGGTACGTATTTAGTAGGGTAAAGCTGCTAATTACGTACGGCTAAAATAAAAAGCTTTGCCTTGCGCTGAGCTTTAGTTACCGCAAAATAAATCACTTAATAACACAAATTGGTATAAACTGTCGGCCTTTTAGTATGAATAAGTAGTATGTATGTCGATTGCAAACGAGCAGCGTAAAGGCGGTATTTTTGCCTGTTTAGCTTTTTTAATGTGGGGTTTAGCGCCTATTTATTTCAAACAAATACAGCATGTTTCTGCTTTTGAAATTTTAACTCACCGTGTTGTCTGGTCTGTGGTTTTTTTAGTGCTTGTGGTCAGTGTGCTTAAATACTGGGATAAGGTTAAGCGCATAGTTGTCCAGCCAAAAATTATTTTAATGTTAGTACTTACCTCTTCTATATTGGGCTTTAATTGGGGGCTGTTTATTTGGGCGGTTAATAATAATCATATGCTCGATGCCAGTTTAGGGTATTACATAAACCCATTACTTAATGTGCTGTTGGGTATGCTATTTTTAGGCGAGCGGCTGCGAAAGTTACAAGGGTTTGCAGTGTTTTTAGCCTTTGCGGGCGTAGTATTGCAATTGGTCAGTTTTGGCTCGTTTCCGGTGGTCGCGTTTTCGCTTGCCACGTCTTTTGCTATTTATGGCTTACTGCGTAAAAAGTTGCCTGTTGAAGCGCTGCCAGGCATTTTACTCGAGGCCCTAATTTTACTGCCGGTTGCATTAATTTACTGGTGGGTAATGGCACCAACACCTACTTCCGACTTAGCCCTAAACGATTGGCATACCAATGCGCTGTTAATTAGTGCCGGTATTATTACTACGTTGCCGCTGCTTTGCTTTACCGGAGCGGCCAAACGTTTGCAGTACACAACATTGGGCTTTTTTCAGTACATAGGACCAAGTTTAATGTTTATGCTTGCTGTGGTGTTTTACGATGAAGTATTTGATGCAGAGCGGGTGATTACGTTTGCCTGTATTTGGAGTGCACTGGCTATATTTACTTGGGACTCTTATCATCAATCGCGTAAGCGTAAAAAAGCGGCTGTAACCGCCGCCGAAGTTTAATACCTATGCGCAATAATAGTTTAAGCAAGTTGCTATAAAGCAGCGTTAAGGTTTAGCTTATTACTTTATTACGGCCGGTTTCTTTTGCATCATACAGCTTTAAATCGGCCTGTTTAAGTAACTCATCTATTTGGTAAATAGGGCCGCTTGCAAAACCAATAGAAATTGTAAATTTAATTTTTTCTTGGCTAAACTCTTGGCTATTAAGCTCTATAAATTGCCTAAATCCTTCAAGGCGTTTTAGCGCTTGCGCTGTGGTTGCATCAGTAAAGTAAACGGCAAATTCTTCACCGCCTAAGCGAGCGACTAGCTGCTTTTCAAAGTACTTTTTAAAACACACCGCCAACCCTTTGAGAACCTCATCGCCTGAATCGTGACCGTATGTATCGTTAATCGATTTAAAATGGTCTATATCAAGCATGGCGAGTGCACCATCTTGATTTGATTTTTTTAAATACTTGAGTGATTTGCTCGACTCTTCAAAAAAGTAGCGTCGATTAGGCAGATTCGTTAAGTAGTCAGTATTTGCTTGGCGCTTAATTGTTGCTATTTGCTCAAGCATGTCGACGTTTTGACTTAGTCGGCAGTAAAACTCTTCGCTGTTAAAGGGTTTATGGAGGTAGTCGTTGGCACCATTTTTTAAAAATAGGCTCGATAATGCTGACGAGTCAGCACCTGAAATACCGATAATGGCTTTTTCATCATTACTGTAAAGCCGGCGAATTTCGGCGCATAGCTCATCACCATTCATGTTTGGCATTTCGTTATCGGTAATAATAACAGACACGTCTTTTTGGCTTTCAAGTACCTCTAGCGCGTCTTTGCCGTCCTTTGCTTCGAGTATTTGATACTTATGGCGCTTTAGTAAACTACAAATGTATCTACGGGTAGAGGTTGAATCGTCGACGACCAACACTTTTACGTTCTCGTTACGTGGTAAACGGCTTAGTTGTTTTTCTAGGTATTGGTAAGCTTGTTTGTTTTCTTTGATTATGTAATCAATTATTGGGTATTTTTCTACCGTGTCGCGAGTTTGTTTATCTATATTGCCTGTCATTACTATGGTGGGAATGTCGGCATTAATAGTATACGGAATCGCCTCACCGGCAGGAGCATCGGGAAGGATAAAATCAACAACAGCGCAAAAGTAGCTATTGTGTTTTATTAGCTCTTTTGTTGCCGCTAAAGACTCGGCTATATCTACTTCGTAACCTGCTTTAAGCGCGATATGCTTTTGCACACGCGCTATAGTAGGCGTATCTTCAACTATGAGTATTTTTCGCGTCACGTAACAACCTTGTTTGATATTTTGCAAAAGTATTTGCTTATACAAGTTGTAACTGTTAAAACGCAAAAAAGCAAATATCTTAGAGGCTTATACGCTATCTGATTCGCTATAATCGTCTTGGCTTATTGGTACCGGCCCTGACATTTTTGAACGGCCAAAAAGTGTATGAAACTTGGTTTTACAGGTTGTTAGTTTTAAATATTTAACCCAGGCTTTTTCGATTGGGTTTGTAGGTTCTTTACTGCCACAAACTACGTCAACAAATTGCTCTTGTAGCGTATTTTGGGGTGCTAAAGTTTTATTATAAAGGCCTTTTAGTACAACGCCGTGTTGCTCTAATATGCTGGCTTCTAATAAGGTGAAGTTTCCGCTGCGGCTAAACCCGCGAGGAAAGTTTTGATCATCATAAAATTGACGTTGGCTAACAAACGCTTGGCGAAGTAGTGAAATATCGTTGCTCATAACTGTATCCTCATACCCTGTTTATTGCTGGAGTATGATGCAAGTTTGACAATTTATTAAACAAGTTATTTTTATCGTGAGGATAAAAAATTGGATATAGATTTATTAAAAACATTTGTAGAGGTTGTGCGCACGCGTCACTTTGGTAAAGCGGCTGAAAACCTGTATATCACTCAATCGGCAGTAAGCTTTCGGATTCGCCAGTTAGAGCAGGGGTTGGGTGTAAACTTGTTTATTCGCCAGCGTAACAATATTCAATTAACGGCGCCAGGAGAGCGATTGCTTCCGCACGCTAAAATGATCATCACCGGCATGCAGCGTGCCAAAGTGGATGTGGCACTTGCCGATAACATGCACAAGCAAATAAGTTTAGCGGGTACACCTAATATATGGGATGCGTTTTTACAATTTGGCATTACTAATATTGTGTCAGCTATGCCTGGGGTGTCGTTGGTCGCAGAGGTTAAAGCCCAACAAGAAAGCACACGGTTATTATTAGAGCGTACGCTTGATTTAGCCATTTTATTTGACCCCCCTAAAGTAGACGAGCTTGTGGTTGAGCGAATTTGCGAGCTGCCAATTATTCCGGTTAGTGGCTATGACACGGCCACTAATGAGAACTTTTTTGATAACCAATATGTATATGTTGATTGGGGTACTACGTTTTCACTATGGCATGCGCGCCAATTTACCGGTAAAACGCCGCCTTATTTTAGAACCAGTACGGGGCGTATTGCCCTTGATTTAATTCTTCAGTGTGGCGGCAGTGCGTTCATCCCCGAGGTGCTTGTTGAGTCTCACCTAGAAAAGGGTGAGCTGTTTCATGTAAAAGACGTAGAACATACTTCGCGTGATATTTTTGTGGCCTACCACAGAGACAACGAACAAAAAGAGTTAATAGAAACCCTGATTAACTTATTACCTAAAATAAATGCTTATCAGCCTGTTGATGAACACTAAATACCGACTATGATTTTTAATGAGGTTGAATAGGTACAATTTTGTTTATTAAATATTCATGTCGGTTTGTTTTCAGAATTTAGACACTTTTATTAAAATAAAAAGACAAAAATGTTTCCTTTGTAATATATCTGTCATTTAACGGTGACAAACTGCAGCTGTTTTAAAAATTAGTCTTGTGATTATCGAGGAAATAACATGAATTTTGTAAAATCGAGCTTATGTGTTGCACTAGTAAGTGGTTTATCTTTTAGCGCGTTTGCAGACGTTGATGTATACGGTAAAGCGAATGTTACTGTGCAATCGTCTGATGATGGCGAAGGGTCTTTCACTGAAATTAAAAGTAATGCATCTCGCTTTGGACTAAAAGGGTCTGAAAAGATTACTGATGGATTAGAAGCGGTTTATAAGTTTGAGTTTCAAGTTGATGTATCTGATGCTGACTCTAAAGGTGATAACGACGACAATATTTCTGCACGTAACCAGTATGTAGGTTTAAAAGGTGCATATGGTCAAGTTGTTGTGGGTCGTAACGATACAGCGCTTAAACAATCGCAAGGTAAGTTAGATTTATTTAATGACCTTGAAGGCGATATTAAAAATGTCTTTAAAGGTGAAAACCGCTTAGGTGATTCAATCACTTATACATCTAAAAGCTACGAAGGCTTTAAAGTACTTGCTACATTTATTGCCGAAGATGACGTAGATGCAGATAACGGTTATTCAATGGCGGTTACCTACGGTGACTCTGCACTTAAAAAGAGTGCGGTTTACGCCTCTGTTGCAGCCGATAGCGAAGTAAATGGCTACGATGTAGTGCGTGCATCAATTCAAGGTAAAGTAGAGAGCTTTAAATTAGGCGCTATGTACCAAACTCAAGAAAAAGTAGACGGTAGCGCAGAAGCTGACGGCTATTTATTAAACGCAGCCTACAGCATGGGTAAAAACACGTTTAAAGTGCAATACCAAGCAATGGACTTTGATGACAGCGACGACAAAACGGCAGTTTCTGTAGGTGTTGATCATAAGTTTAATAAAAACATTAAAGTATTTGGTTTTTACTCAAGCTTTGATATGGACAACAATGTTGACCAAGACTACGTTGGCCTAGGTATGGAATACAAGTTTTAAGCGTTGCTTAAACACTCCCTTTATTGACCGCGCTCTAATGAGCGCGGTTTTTTTTGCTTTAAATTATTTACTTACCCGCCCATAATAGACCCTCATTTGGAATGAGGTGAAATTCCTCAACTATTCCCGTAACTGTAATTAGCATCACGCTTTAAGTCAGATACAAATGAGACATATCAATCAGCATGAGAAGTTCTAGATTGGTATACTTTTTTAACGAGCGGGTAAACTCATTTTTATTGATACACTAGTCTTTTAGCTGTGTGTTAGTGAGTGCACGCTTTCCAAGGACTCACTTTTGCAAACTACATTAGCGCCAAATACACCCTTTTTAAACGTTCAAAATGTGTCGTGGGAAGTCGATGAACACGCCATTTTAAACAATATTAATTTACACATAGCTAAGGGTAAGTTTATTGGGTTAATTGGCCCAAATGGGGCGGGTAAGTCGAGCTTACTGCGCTGTTTGTATCGCTTTAATAAACCGACCGCTGGTAACGTTACCTTTAATCAGCAGGATATTTGGCAGCTTAAAAGTGAAGACTACGCAAAATATGTTGCTGTAGTTCTACAAGAAACGCCCGCGCAATTTAACCTAACATTATTTGATGTGGTTGCCCTTGGGCTTACACCTCATAAATCATTATTTAGCGCCACCACCCACAGCGACAAACAAAAAATTACACAGGCAATAAAAACCGTAGGGCTTGAGCAACAGTGTAAGCAAAATTTTGAATCGCTTTCGGGGGGCGAAAAGCAACGTGCATTGATTGCCCGCGCTATAGTGCAGCAACCGCAATTACTCATCATGGATGAGCCAACCAGCCATTTAGATGTTAAATATCAAATACAAGTGATGGAACTAGCAAAATCGCTAGGGGTCACTGTGTTTGCCTCATTTCATGATTTAAATTTAGCAGCCGCTATGTGCGATGAGCTGGTGGTTATTAATAAAGGTAAAATAACACATACAGGTTCGCCTGCGCAGGTACTTAGTGAAGACATGCTAGCGGATGTTTTTGGGGTATGTGCGCGCGTAACTAGCCACCCTCAGCGCACAGAAAATGGCCAAACTATTCCTCATATTACTTACTTTTATGGCTATTAATTAAATGGATATAACAAAAATAAACCAGTGGACAATATTTATAGCAGCCGTATTAATTGCACTGGGCAGCCTTTTTAGCGCACTGAGCTTTGGCGCCGCAGATACGCCGTTAAGTGATGTGCTCACAGGAATTTTATCAGCAGGAGAGGGTTCGTTTAACGCGCGTATTATTTATGAGCTTAGGTTACCTCGTACCTTACTTGCCTTTATGGCGGGCGCAGGTTTGGCTATTGCAGGGCTTATTTTACAAACGGTTACCCGTAACCCGCTCGCTGATCCGTATTTATTTGGCATATCGTCAGGCGCGTCGTTTGGGGTCGTACTGCTTATGGCTGTTGCGGGTATTAGTGCAGGGTTTATGTTATCGGCTGCTGCCTTATTAGGAAGCTTTTTAGCAATGGGCTTATTGATACTTATTGCTGGGCGGCAAAAAAGGTCGCAAGTAGAGTCTATGTTGCTAGCGGGGGTGGCACTGTCGTTTTTATTTAGCGCATTTACAAGTTTATTGCTGTATTGGAGTGACCCGCAAGCAGTGGCTGGTATTTTGTTTTGGACGTTAGGTAGTTTTGCCCGCGCACAATGGGCCACGTTATGGTTGCCATGCGTGGTTATAGTGGTGTGTATTAGCTTTATGCTGAGCTTTAAAAGGCAGTTAAATGCGCTGCTTCTTGGCGATGAAAGCGCGATAACGCTTGGGGTCCGTGTGCACCGTTTTAGAATTTTAATGCTGGTATTGAGCTCGTTAATAACGGCCGTGCTGGTGGCCTTATGTGGCGGTATTGGTTTTGTAGGTTTAATGGTGCCGCACATAGTGCGCTTTTTTATATCTCAGGGCAGTACTGCTGGCTTACTAATTACGAGCTTAGTGGGCGGCACGTTTATGGTGTGGGTCGATGTGCTTTCGCGCTCATTACTTAAAAACCAAGAGCTCCCTGTAGGGGTAATTACAGCAGCTATGGGTAGCGTATTTTTTTTAAGCTTACTCTTTTTTAGAAAAACAAAGGCATAGTGCTGATGAAAACCTTAATGATTCAAGGCACTACGTCAGATGCCGGAAAAAGCACCTTAGTCGCTGCGCTTTGTAGAGTGTTTGTAAAGCGAGGTATAAAGGTCGCGCCTTTTAAACCGCAAAATATGGCGCTTAATAGCGCGGTTACAAAAGAGGGCGGCGAAATAGGCCGTGCGCAAGCTTTGCAAGCCATAGCCGCTAAAGTAGAGCCTCAAAACGACTTTAACCCCATATTGCTCAAACCCAATAGTGATACGGGAGCACAAGTCATTGTACATGGAAAAGCCATTAGTAATATGGAGGCAGGGGCGTATCATAACTATAAACAGGTTGCGATGGATGCAGTGCTTGCCTCGCATAAACGCCTAGCAAAGCAGTTTGATTTATTATTGGTTGAGGGCGCAGGCAGCCCCGCAGAAATAAACCTACGCGAGAACGACATTGCCAATATGGGTTACGCAGAAGCGGTAGATTGCCCTGTCATTATTATTGCCGATATAGACAAAGGCGGTGTGTTTGCGCATTTAGTGGGCACACTTGCGTTATTAAGCGAATCCGAGCAAGCGCGCGTAAAAGGCTTTGTTATAAACCGCTTTAGAGGCGATATAAGCTTGCTACAAAGTGGGCTAGATTGGCTTGAGCGCTACACAAAAAAACCAGTGCTTGGAGTGCTGCCTTATTTGCATGATTTAGCACTTGATGCCGAAGATGCTGTAGCAATAGATAACACGGTGACGACTGCCACCATTAATGTAGCCGTGCTTTTATTGCCGCATATTAGTAACCATACCGATTTTGATGCATTGCGGCTGCACCCAAATATTAATATAAATTATGTACGCCACACACACGCGATCCCACCGGTTGATCTGATTATTATTCCTGGCAGTAAAAACGTGCTGGGTGATTTAAGTTTTGTAAAAAATGAAGGCTGGGATATGCAAATAAAGCGCCACTTACGCTATGGTGGCAAAGTATTGGGGGTGTGTGGTGGTATGCAAATGTTGGGGTATACCATAAATGATCCCAACGGAGTCGAGTCGTCATTAAAGCAAGTAACTGGGCTTGCCCTATGCGATTTTGAAACCACACTTAGCACGCAAAAAGTACTCACTAAAGTAACGGCGGCTATGCAGTTAAATAACTTGCAAACACCGTGTAGCGGCTACGAAATTCATGCCGGCATTAGTGAAGGCGCAGCACTTAATAAGCCATTTTTAACGTTTAACGCGCACCCTCATGGGTTTGAAAACGATGGCTTTATTAGTGACGACAATGCCATTGCTGGTACTTATTTACACGGCTTGTTTGATGAACCCGCTGCCACACTGCAAATTTTAAAGTGGGTAAAAAGCGATGCAACCATACAACCTGTGAGTATTGTAGCGCACCGCGAGCAACAACTTGAGCGCTTGGCCACTATGTGCGAGGCGCATTTGAACATGCAACACATTATATCGATTTATGAAGGAGATAATAATGACGGATACAAATAACGATAAGCACCAGCAGCGCCAACAAAAAGTAAAAGAGCAGGTAGATGCACGCGTGGCTGCTGCGCAAGATGTTAAAGGGATATTTCAGGTAATTACGGGTAATGGTAAAGGTAAATCTACCTCAGGCTTTGGTGTGGTTGCTCGCTGCGTAGGGCATGGTAAAAAAGCCGCTGTTTGTCAGTTCATTAAAGGCACATGGGAGTGTGGAGAGCGTAACTTATTACAAGGCGCAGGGGTTGAATTTGCCGTTATGAATACCGGTTTTACATGGGATACGCAAAACAAAAAAGCCGACACCGCAGCCGCGCAAGCAACATGGCAAGAGTCAAAGCGTATGCTTGCTGATAGCAGTATTGATTTAGTATTACTAGATGAGCTTACCTACATGGTGACTTACGGTTATATTGATTTAGATGAGGTAGTAAACGCGCTAAATAATCGCCCTCCCATGCAGTCGGTTATTATTACAGGTCGAGCAGCGCACCGCACGTTAACAGACCTTGCCGATACAGTAAGCGAAGTGCGCAATGTTAAACACGCCTTCGACTCGGGTATAAAAGCACTAGAAGGGTTTGATTACTAATGTATAAAGCGTTTTTTACTGCACTGCTGTTATTGTGTTCAGGGGGCAGTGCCGTGGCCCGTGATACAGCTGCGCCAAATAAACTGCGCGTTGTAGCACTTGCACCGCATATAGTAGAAAACCTATTTGCTATAGGTGCGGGAAGTAATATTGTTGGCACTGTTGATTACGCCGATTACCCAAATGAAGCTAAAAGTATTGAACGCATTGGTGGTTACTATGGTATTTCTCTTGAAAAATTATTAGCGCTAAAACCCGATTTAGTGATTGGTTGGAAAAGCGGTAATCAAAGTGAAGATTTAGAACAAATTAAACGCCTTGGTATAAAAGTACATTTAAGTGATCCAAAAAAAATAGAAGAAGTTGCAAACGAGCTGATTGCTTTTGGAAAATTTACAGGGCGTATTGAGCAAAGCAAGCAAGTAGCAAACGCATTTATTACTAAACTCAAAAAAATTAAAAAGCAGCAGCAAAGCAAAAAAATATTGACTGGTTTTTATCAATTATGGCCAGAGCCAATGATGACGGTAAGTGAAAATACATGGATAAACCAGCTTATAGAAACATGTCATGTAAGCAATGTATTTGCACACAGCCCAACCGACTACCCGCAAATAAGTATTGAAAACGTGGTGATTAAAAAACCACAGATTATTATTATTCCTGATGAACAGGCCGATAAGCCACAACCTAAAATTAATTGGCAAAAATGGCCAGAAGTCCCCGCTGTAAAACAGAACCAATTTATACGTGTAAATGCCGATTTATTACATCGTTTTACACCGCGCATGCTAGATGGACTGGCAAATATGTGTGATAAAATAGATGCATCACGCAAACAAATTAAGAGTATACAATGAGCGATTGGCCAGCCTTTTTAGAATATGAATTACAGCAACCTTATATGCAGCAAACATTAGATTATGTAGCAAAACGCCGTGTCGAAGGTGTTGCTGTGTACCCACCCAAAGAGCAAGTATTTAGTGCCTTTGAAGCGACAGCTCTTAACAATATTCGCGTGGTTATTTTAGGCCAAGACCCATATCACGGAGAAGGCCAAGCCCATGGCTTATGTTTTTCTGTGTTGCCAGAGGTTAAAAAGTTACCGCCGTCGCTAAAAAATATGTACAAAGAATTGGCAACGGATATTCCCGATTTTGAAATACCAGACCATGGCTACTTACAAAGCTGGACAGAGCAGGGCGTGTTTTTACTCAATACGGTACTCACGGTTGAGCAAGGCCAAGCGCACTCGCATAAGCATTTAGGGTGGGAGCAATTTACCGATAACGTGATAGCCCATATAAATGCACACTGCAAAGGAGTGGTGTTTATTTTATGGGGCGCTCATGCGCAAAAAAAAGGTAAAAATATTAACAGCGCTCGCCATCATATTTTAAAAGGGCCGCACCCGTCGCCGCTTTCTGCGCATCGTGGTTTTTTTGGCTGTAAGCACTTTTCACAAACAAATGAACTGTTACAAGCCCAAGGCGATACGCCCATTAACTGGCAGGTTTAATTGATATATTAAAAAAGGCTTTCGTATCATGAAAGCCTTTTGCTTAGTTATTTTGTTTAATGCCCATGCGCAATAATTATCAATTATTTTGAAGGGGGAAAACCTGGCGTTAGCTTTACTATCGATACGGTTTTCCTGCCGCAAAATAAATTGCTTAATTGAGCGCAATTAGTTTGAAATTAAAAATCTAGCTCATCAATTTCAATGCTGTCTGTAAAAAAGTCTAACTCCTGTAGTTCTTTACGTAACCGTTGTTTGTCTTTTATGGCCTCAATCTCGCGCCACTTTCTTTTTTTATTCTTTTGAGAGGTTTTTCTTGTTGTATCAGGACCTTCTAATATCTCTAATATATCGTTTAGGCTATCCATGACTATCTCCTATTGATTTTAGTGAACCTCGAGAATACCTATACCACAGGCCTAGCTAAAATAGAATAAAAAAGTGACGAATTTGTTACAGGTATGTGATGCGTTGATGAAGTTTAATACTAACTAGCTTTATTGAGCGCGTTATTTTTAGATAGAAAAAATATTAAAAGTTAGTTATTTAGCTGTGTAGGCAATGGTACATGCTGTGCCAGGTTAGTATAAAGCAGTGCGGATTATATTAAGGGCATAAAAAACGCCGCAGGTGCGGCGTTTAATACATAATTAGCGCGTATTACATTGCTTTAAAACGTGCTTCTAGCTGCTCTTGTGCATCTGCGAATGAGCGGATACCTTCAGCTAGTTTTTCAGTTGCCATTGCATCTTGGTTATGTAACCAACGGAACTGTGACTCAGTAAGAGGGGCAGGCTTTGGCTCTTTAGGAATATCACTTTGTAGTAAGTATTCTTCTGCGCCTTCTAAATTGCCTAAGTCTTCTAGTAGGTTAGGGCTAATTGTTAGCTTGTCACAACCTGTAAGCGCAATAATTTCGCCAGTGTTACGGAAGCTTGCGCCCATAACAACGGTTTTGTAATCATGGCGTTTATAAAACTCAAAAATGCTACGTACAGATTGAACACCTGGATCTTGTAACGGATCGGTTGGTTTTTCCATACCATTTGCTACGTGCCAATCTAAAATACGGCCAACAAATGGTGAGATTAAAAATACGTTTGCATCAGCACATGCACGCGCTTGCGCATCGCTAAATAATAAAGTCAGGTTACATTTAGTCCCTTCTTTTTCTAGCTGTTCGGCCGCTTTAATGCCTTCCCATGTAGACGCAACTTTGATTAAAATTTTGTCTTTGCTTACACCTTCTTTTTCATAAAGGCTAAGCAGGGTATGTGCTTTATCAATAGTTGCTTGGGTGTCGAATGATAAACGAGCATCTACTTCAGTAGAAATATAACCAGGTACAATTTCGCTAATTTCTTTACCAAGTAATACGGCAAAGTAGTCACATGCAAGTTCAAGCTGTTTAGCTGCATCTTGCTCTGTTTCTTTTGCATAGCTCCAAGCTTTATCTAAATAAGGCTTGTAAGCTTCAATCTCGCTCGCTTTTAATAAAAGCGACGGGTTTGTGGTTGCATCTTCTGGTTGATGCTTTTTGATCGCTTCAATATCGCCAGTGTCGGCTACGATAGATGAATGTTGTTTTAGCCTTTGTAGAGCGCTAGTCATTTGCCTTCCTCATTCCAAGCAAGTTAAAAGAAAATCTAAACTACCTTAATATAAGTATTCAATACTGCAACAGTGTGACAATGCTTGATAGGTCTTATGTCCTTATCAATAGAAAAACGACGATGCATGATTTATTAAGGTAGGATTTAGGCCATTGCGATTAATTTTCAATGGTATTTTATAAACAAAACGTGCTTTTCGTCTCATTTAATGTTGAAATTGACATTAAATAAATTACAAGTCAATAGCTAACTATGATCACTGTTATTTCACCCGCAAAAAATCTTGATTACGAAACGCCACCCGCAACAGATAAGTTCACTCAACCTGAATTACTAGAGCACAGCGAAGAGCTCATGAAAGTATGCCGTGAACTAACTCCAGCGCAAATTGGCAGCCTAATGAAAATTAGCGATAAGCTTGCAGGGCTTAACGCTGCGCGCTTTAGCGAATGGTCGCAACCATTTACGCAAAGTAATGCTAAACAAGCGGTACTAGCCTTTAACGGCGATGTGTACGGTGGTTTAGATGCTGCAACACTCACTGCCGCTAACCTCGATTATGCGCAAAGCCATTTACGGATACTTTCGGGTTTATACGGCTTATTAAAGCCGCTTGATTTAATGCAAGCTTACCGCCTAGAAATGGGCACTAAGCTTGATAACCCTCGCGGGAAAAATTTGTATGAATTTTGGGGTAGCATTATTGCTAATAAATTAAATGAGGAATTAAAAGCGCAAGACGCACAATACCTCGTTAATCTTGCTTCAAACGAGTACTTTAAAGCAGTAGATAAAAAAGCACTCAATGCGCAAATTATTACCCCGCATTTTAAAGACTGCAAAAATGGTCAATATAAGGTAATTAGCTTTTACGCTAAAAAAGCGCGCGGCATGATGGCCCGTTACATTATAGAAAACCAGGTAACACAGCTTAGCCAATTAAAAGAGTTTACTGTGGCGGGTTATTACTTTAGCCCTGAAGCAACAGCAAAAGAGCTTGAGCCAGTATTTATGCGCGACGAGCAAAACTAAGCGTTTATACTCAGCAAACAATGAGTTAAAAAGCCATGCATTGCATGGCTTTTTTTATGCTGGCGCTAAACTTGCTAACTTCACCTACTATTAATGAGATAAAAAATAGATAGGTGTAAAAATATGATCAGCATACCTTCAGTAGCCGAAGCCGAAAAACTCATCGAAGAAAAACTCGGAGGGTGGTTTGATGTAGTAATAAGCCACATCCCAAACTTTATTGTGGCAGTGGTAATAGCCATTGTATTTTCAATAATAGCGCGCTTTGCCGGCCAGCTAATGAAAAACCTATTAAGGCGCTCACTCGACTCTAAGCAAATTGCTGATTTAATGGCGTCTATTTTTAAGGTTATTGTGTTATGTGTGGGCCTATTTATCGCTTTAGATTTTATGGGGTTAAAAGGCACAGTCACATCGTTACTAGCGGGTGCGGGTATTGTGGGTTTAGCCATTGGCTTTGCTTTTCAAGACATGACCGAGAACTTAATTGCCGGTATTGCTATGGGAATACGCAAGCCATTTAAAGCGGGTGATGTAATTGAAACCGACGACGTATTTGGCTCTGTACATTCTATAAACCTGCGTAACACGCTAATAGAGAGCTTTTACGGGCAGTTAATACTGGTACCTAACAAGGTATTATTTAGAAATGTGTTAAAAAATTACACCACTTTAGGCGTTAGGCGCATAGAGGTACCGGTGGGTATTTCATACGGCGACGACATTGAAAAAGCCAAAGAAGTTATCGTTGATAAAATTAACGAGTTTGACTTTGTAATACGTAAAGATGAAACCGCTGTGTACGCAGAAGGTTTTGGCGACAGTAGTATTAATTTACTGGTGTGGTTTTGGATAAAATACCCAGGCGAGCCAGACTTTATGACAGTACGCCATAAAGGCGTAGTCGCTGTTAAACAAGCACTTGATGCTGCAGATATTAGTATTCCATTCCCAATACGTACGTTAGATTTTGGCATTAAAGGCGGTGAAAAGCTCGATGCCATGATAAGCGATAAAATAAACCAACAGTCACCCAAACAACAAGGCGGGAGTAATACGGGTTCAAATCAAAGCGAATGAGCGACTAATACAGGTTTAAACTAGCCCAGTAATAGTTACCCACTAGCAGCGCATTTTTACATAAAAAGTGCGCTGCTAGTAATTTCAAAGCGCTAAGTCGGGTTAAATTTAACTATACTTTTAATCAATTTATTTTAAGTTAATACTTATTTGCTTTTCGCTGCCATCGAATTTTTGATTAGTAGTAAAAGCGTTTCACCACTGCTTTTTGTCATCGATTTTTTTGTAACCTCAGCAGGGTAATCTGGAATAGGGCAGCTATCTAGCTCTATTACCTTGTCGCCTACTTTTAATCCTGCCAGATCAGCAACAGAATCTGCATAGACTTTTATAATATCTATTTCACTAATTTATGGGCTAAAAAAGCCGGATACAGACACATCTGCAGCAAAGCCAAAAGTAGCTTCCTCTGCATGGCCAATAAGAGGGATTAGCAGTAGTAAATAAACCGTTTCATGTATTAGCTTCCTTGTGTAAGTGATGGGGTATTTGCATGCGTTAAGCCATATATTATTAACTGTTATCCATGGTGTGGTTGATTAGCAAACACTTGTAGATTGCCAACGGTATTAAAAATGCGCTGATTAGATGAACTTTACAGCCTTGTTATAGCATTCTTTTATCAAAGCTGTAGTAAGTCACTAATTTAAAAGAGTGGGAAAAGGCGGCTAAGTGTTTGCTCTATTTTTAATAGGGGAGCTAAAGCTAGAAGTTTAGATACTAAAGTGTGCTGTTAAGCATAAAAAAGCGCGGCTTGTGTTGGAGAAACAAGCCATGCAGAGGAATAAGTTATATAAACAAAAATTGTAATGCGGTATTAGATAACACTAATTTTATTACGGATAATTTTAACGCCATCCATATTTTCTAAAAACTTTTGCGCAAGTGCACGCTGAAAACCTGTTTGCGCTTCACCGTATAGGTCAACTTCACCGTCTTCAACCTGCACGCGAATATCGCTTAATGCTAAGTTTGGGTTAGTGCGTAACGTATTGGTGATTGTTTGTTGTAAGTTAGGTTGAGTAGCCACACTGCTTACTACGGCTAAGTTAGTTGCTGCACTTACTTTTGTAGCGCAAGCTAATAAAAATAAACAACAAAATGATACTAAAGCGATAGTTAACTTAAAGCGGTTCATAACTTCATCCTTACATTACGGTTAATCGTGCAGCTATTCTTAGCTGAGTTACTTTCTCAGTTACAATTTCGATGCCAGTTTTAATTTGTTGAAATATAAGGTTATTTTATTAAGTGGGAATTCAGGTGGGCAATAATTACATTTTAATGGGAATGAGTTACATGCTTGGGTTACATTTGTAACGGGTACAAAAAAGCCGGCAACTGCCGGCTTGTTTATTTATGGTGTGCTATTTCTTTTTAATTTTAGCTTTGGCTTTTTTCTTAGCTTTCATTTTTACCGGATCTTTACGCTTTTTAGCGGGTGGCTTAGCTTCTTTATGCTGTGGCTCAAGCCCTTTAATTATACGGCGCTTAAGTTTTTGATCTGTGTATCGCTCAACCTTGTATAAAATGCCAATGTCGTGCGCTTCAACTAATGATATAGCGATCCCTTTTTTACCCGCACGGCCAGTACGGCCTATACGGTGTACATAGACATCGGCAGTGCGCGGCATATCAAAGTTAATTACGTGGCTAATGTCAGAAACATCAATACCGCGAGCCGCAACATCGGTTGCTATTAATATGCGCGTTTTGCCACTGTGGAAATTTTCCATCGCTTTCATGCGCTTATCTTGCGGCATTTCGCCACGCAGCCACGCGGCTTTTACGCCATTGTTAGTTAGCTCACCAATTAGCGTTTCTAGGCGCTCACGGGTTTTTACAAACACAATGGCTTTACTTACATCTGGGCCGTTTAGGGTATTAACCAACAGCTCAAGCTTGTGGTGGTAATCATCAGCAAGGTGAACCCATTGATGAATTTTTGCTTTTTCTTTGCGTGACGATTCAGCTTCAAGTAAAGCAGGGTCGTTTAAAATACGCTCAGCAAATAACTCAACGCTATCGCCTTCTAACGTTGCAGAGAATAAAAAGCACTGACGACGGTTTTTAGCTTCGTCACATATGCGCAGCATTTCTTTTCTAAAGCCCATGTCTAACATGCGGTCGGCTTCATCAAGAATAAGCATTTCTACGTTCTCAGCATGGAAATTTTCGGTTTCAAGATATTCCATTAAACGCCCTGGTGTGGCGATTAAAATATCATTATTGTTTTCAAAAATTTCTTTATGGGTGCCGTAGTTTATACCACCTGTTACTACACCAATTTTAAGGTGAGTGCCTTTAGCAAGCAGTTCACACTGCTCATGAATTTGATAAGCCAGTTCACGGGTTGGGGTCATTATTAACACACGTGCAAAACCTGGGTCGCGACGCGGAAAATCCATTAAGTATTGAATAGCCGGAATTAAAAATGCCGCCGTTTTACCTGTGCCAGTAGGTGCTGATGCTAAAATATCGCGACCTTGCAGCGCTTCAGGAATAGCTTGTTGTTGAATGCTGGTTGGTGTCTCGTAGCCCATTTTATCAATGGCGTTGAGTAGTTTAGTATCAAGATCAAATTCAGAAAATTGCATAGAGTGTCTAAAATAAGGGACAATTATCTGCAATTATACGCGCTATACGCCAGTTGGTGAATGAAAAGGTGAAAAAATGTCAGGGTTTACGTTTAAACAATTTAAGGTTGAGCACGATAGCTGTGCTATGAAGGTCTCAACCGATGGCATTTTACTTGGCGCATGGGCGTATTTAAAAGGCGCCAACACATTACTCGATATAGGCACAGGTACCGGTTTACTTGCGCTTATGTGTAAACAGCGGCAACCAGCACTTAGCATAACCGCTGTTGAAATTGATGAAGCTGCTTACAAGCAAGCGCAGCAAAATATAGCCTCTAGCCCGTGGCCAAATATCACAGTAAAGCACACTACTATACAAGCGTTTAAACAGGCGGCGCCATTTGATGTCGTGATTTCTAACCCCCCTTATTTTAACCGCAGTTTAAAAGGGCTAAGCGATGCCCGTAACACCGCACGCCATACCGATGGTTTAAGTTTTGACGAACTAATACATGCCTATATGCGTTTAAGTCATGAGTATTCGTGCTTTAACGTAATTTTACCCACCACAGAGGCGGGCTTATTCATTGAACTGGCAAAACAAAACGGGCTTTATTTAAACGCGCATTGCCAAGTAAAAACCACACCAAGTAAAGCATTTAGCCGCAGTTTGATGCGCTTTAGCTTAGTAAACACTTTGCTTGAGCTTACCTCCCTATGCATAAAAGATGAAAACAACCGCTACAGCGATGATTATATTGCGTTATGTAAAGCGTTTTACTTGAAGATGTAAGTTTTAAGGCAGGTAATTATCTAGTAATAAAGGATAGTTTACCCATTATGCATACGTATTCAGTTTTTATTTGAGCAACTCTCAAACTAGTGTTAACCACTTGTAAATAACGTTGAGTGTGTTGTTTAACTCGCCCAACACTGGAAACACACACTATGAAACTCAGTAAAATGATCACCACTGCAGGTTTTAGCTTAGGTTTAACCTTACCAAGTTTAGTATCGGCTGCACCTACAACATTTGTGCATTTATTTGAATGGAATTGGCAAGATGTAGCCCAAGAATGTGAGCAGTTTTTAGGACCAAAAGGGTACGCTGCTGTACAGGTGTCTCCGCCTAACGAGCATATTACAGGTAGCCAATGGTGGACTCGCTATCAACCTGTGAGCTACCAACTTCAAAGCCGCGGCGGTAACCGTTCGCAATTTATAGATATGGTTAATCGCTGTAACGCCGCAGGCGTTGATATATATGTTGATACTTTAATAAACCATATGGCAGCCGGCAGTGGTACGGGCACTGCTGGTAACACTTTTGGTAATAAACAATACCCTATTTATAGCCCACAAGATTTTCACGAAAGTTGCTCTATTAACCCAGAAGATTACGGTAATAACCGTTATCGCGTGCAAAACTGTGAGCTAGTAGGGTTGGCCGATTTAAACACTTCTTCAAATTATGTGCAAAATACATTAGCGGCATATATTAATGACCTCCAAGCTATGGGTGTTAAAGGTTTTAGGTTTGATGCTGCTAAGCATGTTGCTGCAAGTGATATTCAAAGTTTAATGGCAAAAATAAATGGCTCGCCAGTGGTGTTTCATGAGGTGATAGATCAAGGTACTGAAGCGGTTGCTGCCTCAGAGTATTTAAGTATAGGGCTAGTTACCGAGTTTAAATACAGTACGCAGCTTGGTAATACCTTTAGAAATGGCTCGCTTGCATGGTTAAGTAATTTTGGTGAAGGCTGGGGCTTTATGTCAAGTTCATCAGCTGTGGTATTTGTAGATAACCACGACAATCAGCGCGGCCATGGTGGTGCGGGTAATGTAATTACCTTTGAAGATGGCCGTTTATACGACCTAGCCAACGTATTTATGTTGGCATACCCGTATGGGTATCCAAAAGTAATGTCGAGTTATGATTTTCACGGCGATACAGATGCGGGTGGGCCAAGTGTACCGGTGCACAATAATGGTAATTTAGAATGTTTTGCAAGTAACTGGAAGTGCGAGCATCGTTGGTCTTATATTGCGGGTGGTGTCGATTTTAGAAATAACACAGCCGATAACTGGGTAGTAACAAATTGGTGGGATAACACCCATAACCAGATTGCATTTGGACGTGGTAGCTCAGGTCATATGGCAATTAATAAAGAAGACTCAACACTTAATGCAACAATTCAAACAGATATGGCGCCTGGACAGTACTGCAATGTGTTAAAAGGCGAGCTTTTGGGTAATGCTACTAGTTGTAGCGGTGAAGTAATAACAGTTAATAGCAACGGCACCATTAATTTAAATGTAGCGCCATGGGATGCAATAGCAATTCATAAAAATGCTAAATTAACCCAAGGGACAGCGCCTAATAATAGCGACTGGCAAAGAACCGTTATTTTTATTAATGCTCAAACACAAAGTGGACAAGACATGTTTGTACGCGGTGGTATAGATCACACCTATGCAAATACAAACCTTGCTAGAAACTGCCAAACAACAAATGTTGAATGTGCTATGCCAATTCGCCATAACAATCTAAAAAACAACACCACAACACCTTGGAAAGCAAACGATAACTACCTAGATTGGTATGGAATTGAACAAGGCCAAAACAGTGAAGCGCAAGGTACTGCCATGGATTGGACTGCAAATGTTTGGCCAAGTGAATATGGCGCCCAAAAATCGGTAGCAGTAGATGGCTTTGGTGTTACACCCCTTAATATATGGGGCGAACACTATTGGATGCTTGATGTTGACATGGATTGCAGTAAAGCCGTTAACGGATGGTTTGAATTAAAAGCATTTATAAAAAATGGCCAAGAGTGGGAAGGCGATATAAGCCAAGCAAATACCCCCTATACAAGTACTAACCATATGGCACAGCGCGGCAAAATTAATATGTTTGAATTTAACCGCTCAAGTGTAGAGGTACGTGACTTTTAAATACGTACTTTAAAACGCGTACGTTAAAAAACTATCAGCCAATTTAAAAACCAAGTGGGTTAACGCGCACTTGGTTTTTTACTTTTATATGTACCTAAATAGCAGTTTAATGTCATGGTGCGTTTATAAATCAGCTGGTATTATCGTTTTATTCGCCATTTTTAATTTAGGCAACACAATGAAAAAGTTAAACAAACTTCCGTTACTAACTACACTCGCTGCGGCTTTATTTATAAGCCAAGGTGCGCTTGCAAACATGACTCCTGTTGGGCTTTGGAAAACCATAGATGAAGACACCAACGAGGCTAAATCGTACGTACGTATTACTCAAAACGATAAGGTGCTCAGTGGTAAAGTTGAGACTATTTTAGACCCAGCTAAACAAACCGGTATTTGTAAAGAGTGTGATGGGGCATTAAAAAATCAGCCTATTTTAGGGATGACCATAATCACTGATGTAAAACCAGAAGATGATGGCGTGTGGGGCGATGGTGAAATACTTGACCCTACAAATGGTAAAACTTATACCGTGCAACTAACGCCACAAAACGACGGTAAAACATTAGAAGTACGTGGCTATATAGGCTTTTTTTACCGTAACCAATATTGGCAACGTGTGGAGTAGCACTACTCGTTTGCTGTTTTTAAAAATTCGCGTTTTAGCCACGCTCGTAATGCGCTTACCTGTGGGTGATTAAGCATGGCGTGGCTCGTTGCAAAATAAAACTGCTGATGCGGATTTACAATGCTTTGGCCAATTTGCGTGAGCATGCCGTGCTTTATATCGTCGCGTACAAACTGTTTGTGGGTGACCAAAACGCCAAGCTGGCGCATCGTGGCTTGCGTTGCTTGCACTGAAATATTAAAGGTTAAGTTATTATGCTGCTTAGGCTGCGCTAAATTATTAGCCTCGCACCACGTTTGCCAATCGTTTTGCCTACGTGGGTTGGTAACGTAGATTGCTTTAAAACGCTGCAGCAAATTTTGCGCGGTTAACTCATCTTTATTTAAGCCAACTAAAAGCTGTGGGTTACAGACTAAAATTAACTGATCGTCGGCTAGTTTTTCACAGTGATATTTTTGCCACTTATCGGGCTGGCCATGAATAATCGCGGCATCAATCCCTTCACGCTCTAAATCAAATTCTCCCACCAAGTTAGAAATACGAATGTCACTGTTTGGCGAAATTCGCTGAAAATCAGCCACCCTAGGGATCCACCAGTGCAGTGCTAGTGAGTTAACCATATTGAGTGTTAAATAAGTTGGCTCATTCGCTGTGTTACTTGCCTCTTGGCTGGCTGCTAAAATTTCAGCCATGGCCGGGGCTATGCGTTTGTAATAGCGCTCACCCACAGGGTTGAGCTCAACGCGGCGACCAATGCGATTAAAAAGCAGTGTATTAAGTTGTAACTCTAACGCTTTAATAGACTGACTTACCGCCGAGTGACTAATACTTAGCTGCTCAGCCGCGAGCACCATGCTGCCAGTTTCGGCAACAGCTATAAACGTATAGAGAGATTTTAACGGCGCTGATTTGATCATAGGTTATTTATTAACAGTTAAGTTTTACTTACAGGTTAGTTTAATATTATTCGCTTTTAAATTTATAAAGTACACGTAAAATTAGCGCCATAAAAGCCAATGCCAATTTTTTGAAAAATAATAAATAGATTAAAAAAATTAAGCCTTTAATTTTGCTTTTTACATTCATTTTTTATTCAAAGGATAACTGCGGTGACGTTAAATTCTCGTGCTAGTGTGTTTATGCTGCTCTCTACATTTACCTTGGCGTTAAATAGCTTTATAGCCAAGTTACTTACCGATTACTTTAGCACCAGCGAAGTGGTTTTTTTACGGGTGTTTTTGCCCGCGATTATTATGCTGGCATTGGCGGCAGGTATTAAATGGCAGCTACCTAATAAATTAGCATGGCGAACCTTTGCTATTCGCGCAATTTTTATAGTGCTGTGCCAAAACTGCTTTTTAGTGGCGCTAAATACTTTAACGCTGGTGGAGGCGGTTATTTTATTTAGCACTGGGCCATTATTTATACCGCTAATAGAACGGGTGTTTTTTAAAACTAAATTAAATTGGTTATTGCTACCTACAATGGCGCTGATGTTTGCGGGTGTGATTATTCAAAATATTCATAGCGACGGCATACAATGGCGCTGGAGCTTATTAATTGGTTTAGGGGCTGGTATTTTTAATGCCTGCTCGCAAATCACCTTGTTTAGAGCCAGTAAAATTAACCTTCCGATGATGGTTATTAACGGTTGGAGCTTTACACTGGCTGCCATTTTTATGGTGCCAGTATTAATGTTTACCAGCGAAGGTGAGCGCTTTTACCAAGGTTTTGCAATCGATATAAGCAATTACAGTTTATTACTGATGGTGGCATTAATTGGGTTTTCGACCGCTGCAACGCAGTTTTTTAGAGGAAAGGCGTACCGATTAGCCAGTTCTAACTCGCAGCTAGCACCGCTTATTTATTCTAACTTATTATTTGCGTTGTTATTTCAGCTAATTTTTTACGATACAACATTAAGTTTATCGCAAGTAATAGGCTCTGCGCTTATTGTACTGGCATGTATTATTAATACCTTTGCGCCTAATTGGTTATTGCAAAGGCAAGCAAAAATACGTGAAAAAAAGAGCGCTAAAAAACTTAGTTATTTGTAATGCGTTGGCCTAAACATGGTTTAGGCCAAACTCGTTATAGCGTTTCGCTATACTCTGTCATTATTTGTTCAACCCAGCTGGCTATGCGCTCATCGCTTAGCTCGTATTGGCTGTCTTCATCAAGCGCTAGGCCAACAAAGTGTTTGCCATCGGGGGTAAGTGCTTTTGACGCTTCAAACTCGTAGTTTTCATCGTTTGGCCAAAAACCAAGTTGCGTAAACGTCTGGGTATTTATTTCATCGTGAAGCATACCAAGGGCGTCTTGAAACCATTGCCCGTAACCTTGTTGGTCGCCCATGCCAAATAAAGCAATGGTTTTACCATTTAGGTTTACATCTTTAATGTCGTCCCACTTAGACTCCCAGTCTTCTTGTATTTCTCCAAAATCCCATGTTGAAATACCAAAGATGATAAAGTCGTACTGCTCTGCATTTTTAAGTGGTTCGTCTTTAATATTGTGTAAGGTCACTACATCGGCGCCAATAAGGTCGCGAATTTTTTCTGCTGCCATCTCTGTGTAGCATGTAGTAGAGCCAAAAAATAAACCAATCTGCATCGTATTTATCACTGTGTAATTGCCTGTTATGATAGGGCGCAGTTTACCGTAAGGTATTTTTAATTGATACCTTCTACCGTGGGTATTACCAACATGAGATCACAACGTGACAACGCTACCTGACGATTTACCTGAACCAAATACCGAGCTAAACAGCAACAGCGACTTTTTAGAAACCTTTTTAGATAGCTTGTACTTAGAGCAAGGTGTAAGCGAAAACACCCTTAGCGCGTATCGCAGTGACCTAGATAAGTTTTGTCAGTTTTTAAAAGGCGAAAGCTTAATGACGGTAACCAGCTTAGATATAGAAAGCTATCTAGCGTATCGCGTAGATTTAGGGTTAAAACCACGTAGCACGGCACGCAGCATAAGTGCGTTAAAGCGGTTTTATCAGTATTTTGTACGTGAAAAACGTATCGCAAGCTCACCGCTTGAAAACATTGCGCAACCAAAAGCGGGCCAATCGTTACCTAAAACGCTCTCAGAAGCCGAAGTAGAGGCATTATTAAGCGCACCCAATATTGAAGATCCAATGGGGCTGCGCGATAAAGCCATGCTAGAGCTACTTTATGCAACTGGTTTACGTGTAACTGAGTTGGTGGGGCTGCGTATGGAGCAAATTAACTTGCGCCAGTCGGTTGTGTTTGTAAAAGGTAAAGGCAACAAAGAGCGCTTAGTACCCTTAGGCGAAGAAGCCATGTACTGGCTTGAGCAGTTTTTAAAAGGGGGGCGTGCGCAAATGATAAAACACGCCACCGATTTTGTGTTTCCTTCAAAACGCGGTGTAGGTATGACCCGACAAACCTTTTGGCATCGTATTAAACACTATGCTATTTTGGCGTCTATTGAGTCAGATTTATCGCCGCATACATTGCGTCACGCCTTTGCAACACATTTACTTAATCATGGTGCCGACTTAAGAGTGGTGCAGATGATGTTAGGGCACAGCGACTTATCGACTACACAAATTTATACCCATGTTGCCAATGAGCGATTAAAATCGGTACACTCAGAGCATCATCCGCGCGCGTAATATGAAATTTAATATCAGCTTAGCGGTCAATTTAGTACGTATTATTAGATAGAGAAAATTATGAAAAAATTAATGTTAGCAGGTGCAATGTTGTGCACAAGTATTAGTGCATTTGCAAATGGCGTAGCCACAACGCCAGATGCTAATGATCCTATTGTTACTAAATTTGCCACGTTAGGTGTAACAGTTAAGCAAATAAACCCAAGCCCCGTTGCCGGTTTAAAAGAGCTTATTACAAATAAAGGTGTACTTTACGCCAGCCCAGACGGCCAGTTTTTAATGCAAGGCACGCTAATTGATTTAAACAACCGCAGCAACTTAACCGAGCAAGCGTTAAATGGTGTCCGTGTTGAAGGTATTAAAGAATACCAAGATTCAATGATTGTTTATAAAGCGCCTAACGAAAAACACCAAATTACGGTATTTACCGATATTAGTTGTGGCTATTGTCGTAAATTACACCGCGAACTAGACGACTTGCTTGATGCAGGCATTACTGTTCGTTATTTAGCGTTTCCGCGTGGTGGACTGCAAGGTTCGGGCTACGCCGATTTAATGAACGTATGGTGTGCACGCGACCAACAAGAAGCACTAACAGAAGCTAAATCAGGCGAAGACACTAAAGTAGTTGCCGGTTGTAGCGCACCAGTAGCTGAGCATTACCAGCTAGGCCAAAGTTTTGGTATTAGCGGTACGCCAGCCATTATTTTAGAAGACGGTACAATGATCCCTGGCTACCAGCCAGCCGCCGCATTAAGTGCAGCGCTTGAGGCGAACAAAGCAGGTTAATTAAAAATCTGAGTACCTGTTTAATACCAATCCGCGATAATACTTAATCATTTTGCGGGGCTAAACATGCTGCTACAGGCGTTAAAAAATGCTTATTTACGACTGCATGGATGCAGAAGATAGAGCAATGCAGGAGCAATTGCCGAGAACAACTAAATAGCGAATTTTTTGCCTAGCTATCAACACGTTTTTTCAGCCTCAAAATAGATCACTTAATTAAGTGAATTGGTTTAAAAAGGCCTTTATGGCCTTTTTTTGTCTTTTTATTATGAACACCATAAGTTAAAAACCAGCATGAAAAAACTGATCATTGCGCGCGAAAATGTAGACGATTCTTACCTGCCAAGCGATCTGCACCCTGTTATTAAGCAAATTTATGCTACGCGTAACGTGCAAAATGCACACGAGCTAAATAATAGTGCAGCCACGCTAATCGATTTTAAACTGTTTAAAGACATCGACAAAGCCACCGAGCTATTAATTGATGCGCTGAATGCGCAAAGCCGCATTTTAATTGTTGGCGACTTCGATGCCGATGGCGCAACCAGTACAGCCACCTTAATGCAAGGCTTGGCAATGTTTGGCTTTAATAACTTAGACTACCTTGTACCGGATAGATTTAGCTTAGGTTATGGTTTAAGCCCAGCGCTTGCTGAGCAAATTGTTGATATAAAACCAGAGCTGGTCATTACGGTAGATAACGGTATTTCATGTATTGCAGGCATAGACATACTAAAAAAAGTGGGCATTAAAGTACTGGTTACTGATCACCACTTGCAAGGGGAGCAGCTCCCTAATGCCGATGCAATTGTTAACCCAAATCGCCATGATTGCCGTTTTCCTTCAAAATCAATTGCGGGTGTCGGCGTTGCCTTTTACTTGCTTATAGCCCTTAGAAGCACGTTACGAGAGCAAGGTTATTTTGAACGCCATGCTATGCCAAATTTAGCCGACTTGCTTGATATAGTTGCCCTAGGCACCGTGGCCGATGTAGTCGCGCTTGATGCAAATAACCGCACTTTAGTACATCAAGGGTTAGCGCGTATTCGCAGCGGTAAAACACGCCCAGGTATTACTGCGCTTATTGAAGTGGCTAATCGTAATGCTGCGCGTTTAAGCGCCAGTGACTTTGGTTTTTCGTTGGCCCCGCGTTTAAACGCAGCAGGGCGACTAGATGACATGAGTTTGGGCATAGCGTGCTTATTAAGTACCGATATAAACCAAGCAAGGCGTATTGCCAGCGAGTTAGATAGCTTAAACCATGCACGGCGCGAAATAGAGCAGGGCATGCAAGCCGAGGCGCAAGCAGTGCTTGATAGGCTCGCGTTTAGTAACGACAACATTCCCGATGCCATTTGTTTATACCAAGAAGATTGGCACCAAGGTGTGATTGGTATTTTGGCGGGTCGCTTAAAAGAAAAATACCACCGTCCAACCGTTATTTTTGCCGGTGGCGAAAACGGTGAAATAAAAGGCTCGTGCCGCTCTATTGAAGGGCTGCACATGCGCGATTTACTCGAAGGGCTAAATACCGCCGACCCGCACTTAATTAATAAATTTGGCGGCCATGCCATGGCGGCAGGGCTAAGTATTGATGAGCAAAATTTTAATGACTTTAAAAACGCGTTTGATGCAGCTGTAAGCGCGCAGTTAAGCGAAGAAAGTAAACGCTGCATTGTATTTACCGATGGCGAGCTGCCAAACGAGTGCTTTACAATGGACTTTGCTCAGCTATTAAAGCAATCAGGTCCATGGGGGCAGCAATTTCCTGAGCCGGTATTTGAGCACACCTTTGAAGTTATTCAGCAGCGTATAGTAGGCGAAAAACACTTAAAGCTGGTGCTTAAACATCAATCTGGGCGCTTAGTTGACGCCATTGCATTTGGAATAGATGTAAAAGCATGGCCCGACACCGAGGCCCGTTATGTTAAAGTGGCTTATCAGCTCGACATAAACGAATTTAGAGGCAAGTTTAGCCTGCAATTAATTGTTCGCGAGCTTGAAAAAGTGCATTAAAAAATATGCACAATGCATGCATAAAAGGCTAATAAAGCGCGCGGTTTTTTGTTAAAATCGGGCGTTTTTATCATTTGACGATAATTTATTGCGTTTAGTGCTAATTTTAGCGCGCAATAATCTAGCCATTTTGGAGTAATGTACATGTTTGAAGTGAATCCTGTGATTAATCAAATCAAGGAAATTCGCGAACGTACTGAACTGCTTCGGGGGTACCTTTGACTACGCTCACAAACAAGAGCGCCTAGAAGAAGTAAACGCCGAACTTGAAGATTCAGCCGTATGGAATGAACCTGAGCGCGCACAAGCACTTGGTCGTGAAAAATCAGCCTTAGAAGCGGTTGTTGAAACAATCGACAACTTGGTAGCGGGTGCTGACGACGTAGAAGGTTTATTAGAGCTTGCAGTAGAAGCAGAAGACGAAGACACGTTTGTTGAAGCGCAAACTGAACTTGAAGGCTTAAATAAACAGCTTGAGGGTTTAGAGTTTCGCCGTATGTTTTCGGGCTCTCACGATGCAAACGATGCTTACCTTGATTTACAGTCGGGTTCTGGCGGTACTGAAGCACAAGACTGGTGTAACATGTTATTACGCATGTATTTACGCTGGGGCGAAGCTAAAGGCTTTAAAGTTGAGCTAGTAGAAGCAACCGATGGCGATGTAGCCGGTATTAAAGGTGCAACAGTGCGCTTTGTAGGCGAATACGCATATGGTTGGCTGCGCACAGAAACAGGTGTACACCGTTTAGTCCGTAAAAGCCCATTTGATTCAAGTGGTCGTCGTCATACCTCGTTTGCCTCTGCGTTTGTTTACCCAGAAGTAGATGACAATATTGAAATTGATATTAATCCGGCTGACTTACGTATAGACGTTTACCGTGCATCGGGCGCGGGTGGTCAGCACGTCAATACCACCGAATCGGCAGTACGTATTACTCACGTACCTACCAACACGGTTGTTCAGTGTCAAAACGAGCGTTCGCAGCACAAAAATAAAGCCCAAGCAATGAAGCAGTTAAAAGCAAAATTATTTGAGCTTGAACTTCAGCAGCAAAATGCTGAAAAGCAATCGCAAGAAGACGCAAAGTCGGATATTGGCTGGGGAAGCCAAATTCGTTCTTACGTACTTGACGATGCACGTATTAAAGATTTACGAACTGGCGTTGAAAACCGTAATACGCAATCGGTACTTGACGGCAACCTAGACAAATTTATTGAAGCCAGCCTAAAATCTGGCCTATAACCACCAAGCTAAAAAAGAGCTAAAAAATGACTGATCAAATCCAAGACGAAAATAAGTTAATCGCTGAGCGTCGCGGCAAATTAGACGCTATTCGCGAAAATTGCCCAGCCAACGGTCATCCTAATCAGTTCCGTCGTGAACATTACACGGCTGATTTACAGGCTGAGTTTGGTGATAAGAGTAAAGAAGAATTAGTAGAGCTTAAGCACGTTGTATCAATTGCTGGCCGTATTTTAGCTAAGCGTGGTCCTTTTATGGCCATTCAAGACATGAAAGGCCGTGTACAAGCTTACGCATCTAAAGATGTGCAAAAAGACTTAAAAGCAAAATATGGCCAACTAGATATTGGCGATATTATTGGTGTTAAAGGTGCGCTTAATAAATCAGGTAAAGGCGATTTATACGTAGAAATGACCGAGTACGAACTACTTACTAAGTCACTACGCCCATTACCAGAGAAGTTTCATGGTTTATCAGATCAAGAAACCAAGTACCGCCAACGTTATGTTGATTTAATTACTAACGAAGCAACGCGCGAAACATTCCGCATTCGCTCTCAAGTAGTTGAAGGTATTCGTCGCTTTTTAGCAGAGCGCGACTTTATGGAAGTAGAAACGCCAATGCTACAGGTTATTCCTGGCGGTGCGTCTGCGCGTCCATTTGTGACTCACCATAACGCACTTGATATAGACATGTACTTACGTATAGCGCCTGAGCTTTACCTTAAGCGTTTAGTAGTAGGTGGTTTTGACCGCGTATTTGAAATTAACCGTAACTTCCGTAACGAAGGGTTATCAACGCGTCACAACCCAGAATTCACTATGATTGAATTTTACCAAGCATACGCTGATTACATCGACCTGATGAACATTACCGAAGACATGCTACGTACAGTTGCAACAAATGTTTTAGGTAGCCCAATTGTAGTTAATACCACTAAAGATGAAAACGGCGAAGTTATCGGCTCAGTAGAGTACGACTTTGGCAAACCGTTTGAGCGCCTAAGCATGGCTGATGCTATCTTAAAATATAACCCTGAGTTTGATGCTGCGGTATTTAATGACCCAGAAAACCACTTTGAAGAATTAAAAGCGTACGCTAAACAAGTGCACGTTAAAATTCCTGAAAATTGTGTATGGGGCCCAGGTAAGTTTTTATGTGAAATATTTGAAGAGACGGCTGAGCACATGCTTATCCAACCTACATTTATTACAGGCTACCCGTGGGAAGTATCGCCACTTGCGCGCCGTAACGACGAAAACCCATTTGTTACCGACCGCTTTGAGTTTTTTGTTGGCGGACGTGAGCTTGCAAATGGCTTCTCGGAGCTTAACGATGCACAAGATCAAGCAGAGCGCTTTACTCGCCAAGTTGAAGAAAAAGACGCCGGCGATGATGAAGCAATGCATTACGATGAAGACTACATACGCGCACTAGAGTACGGCTTACCGCCTACTGCCGGTGAAGGTATTGGTATTGACCGCTTAGTAATGTTATTTACTGATTCACCAACCATTAAAGATGTTATTTTGTTCCCGCATATGCGCCCACAAGCTGACTAAGCTTTAACAAAATAAATGTGATAAACGCCGCTAAATTTTAGCGGCGTTTTTGTGTGAGTATAAAAATAAGCGCCAATGCAGAAAAAGTTGGAGAGTAAATTGCTTTATAAAAACAGACGAAAGAGAGGATAAGATTGTTCGCTTTTTAATTAATTAGTACTAAACTAAATTTTAAAGCTAGTTATTAGTACTTATTAATAGTTAATTCAGATTGGGTTATTTAATGTAGCCTTGTTTTAAATAACCTTAATAACAGTGCTATAACGTAATTTTATGACTGTTTTTTAAACATTGTGTTGTATTTATGTAAAAAACTTAGCTAAAATACGCCAAAATTTTGAGCTGGGTTAAAATAGCACTCTAAATATGAATTCTCAAATGGACTTAGAATATAATATGAAAGACAACCGAGTTGAAGAATCGCCAGAAACTGACACCACAGAGCAAAAGCGACAAGCTTATTACCGAGCCTGTATTGCTGAGTTTCAGCAATTAGGTTACCAAGAGCAATATTTAGCGCAGCTCAAAGATGATTTAGTGCCTTTAATGGGCGTTAACCCACAAGACAAAAACATTTAAATCGTTTACTTTTCAAACCAATTATACAATTAAAGCTGACTTATGTGCGTTCTGTAACCAGATAGTCATTTTTGGCATAAAAGTGTTTGACATATTTTCTGAAATCTTTATTATACGCCCCACAAGACGGAGAGGTGTCCGAGTGGCCGAAGGAGCTCCCCTGCTAAGGGAGTATAGAGTTTGTAGCTCTATCGAGGGTTCGAATCCCTCCTTCTCCACCATTTCTTTTAATGGCAGTCTTGTAAAGTAAAGATTGGGCGCATAGCTCAGCTGGATAGAGTACCTGGCTACGAACCAGGCGGTCGGAGGTTCGAATCCTCCTGCGCCCACCACTCTTTACACACTCTGCTTAGAGTATAAATAAGTTAAAGTGTTTGGTTTAAAACCAAATCGGTCGGAGGTTCATTCTTACAAGATACGTCCTGCTTCCAGCACTTTTTACATACTCTGCTTAGAGTATAAACAAGCAAACAGTAAAAGTGGGCGCATAGCTCAGCTGGATAGAGTACCTGGCTACGAACCAGGCGGTCGGAGGTTCGAATCCTCCTGCGCCCACCACTTTTACAGACTCTAACTTAGAGTATAAAAAAGTAGAAAGTGTTGGCTAAAGCCAAGCGGTCGGAGGTTCACTCTTAGAAGTTACGTCCTACGCTCATCACTTTTACACACTCTGCTTAGAGTATAAACAAGTAACTAATGAAAGTGGGCGCATAGCTCAGCTGGATAGAGTACCTGGCTACGAACCAGGCGGTCGGAGGTTCGAATCCTCCTGCGCCCACCACTTTCATACATAAGCCGACAAAAGTCGGTTTTTTTGTGTCTGAAATAACATATAAGTTAAGCGCATATTTTACGGTGTGTACTTATATTTATTGTTTCAGAAACTCCACTTAGAGTATAAATAAGAAAAAATGAATGTGGGCGCATAGCTCAGCTGGATAGAGTACCTGGCTACGAACCAGGCGGTCGGAGGTTCGAATCCTCCTGCGCCCACCACTTTCATAGACTCTGCTTAGAGTATAAATAAGTAAAGTGTTGGCTTAAAGCCAAGCGGTCGGAGGTTCACTCTTAGAAGATACGTCCTGCGCCCACCACTTTCATACATAAGCCGACATTAAGTCGGTTTTTTTGTGTCTGAAATTTGAGAAAGCTATCAGCTATCAGTTAAGCGTAAGCGTCCGGCCAACCACACCTAGCAACACCATTTTTTGTATTTGAAAATACCTTCAACTTTTTATTGGAGGTCATTATGAATTCACCCATCCCTAAACGTTGGCTAGAAATCCTAGCGCTTCGCTCATC